>JAKBAG010000070.1 GCA_021809235.1 Acidobacteriota bacterium | reverse complement strand
CGGCGGCATTGCGCTGGGCTGAGGCAAGAGGCGAAGAGGCTGCTTCGATTGGCCTGACCGAAATCATCGATACCCATTGGAAGTCGCGCGCGTTTGACGTGGAGCCGGTCGCCGGCGAGCGGATGACCTTCTGGGAGTGGAGCGATCCTCTGCGCGGCAAGCCGGTGGCCGTGGAGGGCGATCTGTCGGCCGTCGGCATGCGCTTTGCCATCGTTGTGGCGCGCTGGAACGCGGTCATTACCGACCGCCTGCTCGATGGTGCACTCGATGCCCTGCTGCGCAGTGGAGCCAGTCGCAGGCATATTCAGATTGTGCGCGTACCCGGAGCCTGGGAGGTTCCCGCAGCGGCACGCATGCTGGCCGAGCAGCCCTCCGGAAGCGAAACTGCCGTCGATGCGGTCATCGCCCTGGGCTGTCTGTTGCGCGGGGAAACCGCCCATTACGAAGCCATCTACAATGAGGTTGCTCGCGGTATCGGACAAAGCCAACAGGAGACCGGCGTGCCCCATGCCTTCGGCGTGCTCACCTGTGAAACACTCGAGCAGGCGCTCAACCGCGCCGGCATCAAGGCAGGGAACAAGGGATTTGAAGCAGCAGTGGCGGCAATCGAGATGGTTTCCCTGCGGCGGAAGCTGAGCGAGGGCGCATGAGCGGAACAGAGCGCAGAAAAGCTCGCGAAATGGCAATGCAGATGCTCTTCCAGGGAGAAATGGGCAAGCAGACGCCGGAGGAGGTACGCAAAACGTTCTGGACTGCGCGTGACGATGGCGAAGTCGAGACGCGAGGCTTTGCCGAGGACCTCTATCGTGCAGCCACACTGCGGGCCGAAGAGATTGACCGGCTCATCGAGTCCCATGCGCGGAACTGGCGCCTGGAGCGCATGCCGGCCGTGGATCGCAATGTGCTGCGCGTGGCCGTGGCGGAGATGCTGGCCTATCGCACTACGCCCTATCCCATCGTGATCAACGAGGCGCTGGAGATTGCCCGGCGCTACTCCGGTCCGGAAGCTGTTGGATTCCTGAATGGCGTGCTGGACGCGCTGGCTCGCGAACTGGTCGGACGGATCTAAAGCCCCGATCCGCCCAAAATCCGCGGAATCCTCCAGTGAAATAGCCGCCGGAGTACAATCGCAGGCCAAAGGAGAAACGGTATGGAAGCTGGTCGCTGGAAGAATCTTCGCCTCGAGGTCGAATCCCCGTTGGCCTGGGTGATTCTGGATCGCCCCGCAGCGCTGAATGCTCTGAACCGGGAGACCATCAACGAACTGGGCCAGGCGATGGAAGCCTGTGCGGCCGATCCGGCCATTCGCGTTGTGCTGCTGCGTGGTGCCGGCGGCAGGGCCTTTGTTGCCGGTGCTGATATTCGCGAACTGGCGGAGCTGGACGAAGAAGCCGGCAAACAGTTAGCCCGGGAGGGGCAGCAGGTCTTTCGCCGCATCGAGCAGTTGGGCAAGCCGGTCATCGCCGTCGTGGACGGCTTCGCACTCGGCGGAGGCTGCGAACTGGCTATGGCCTGCACCCTTCGTATGGCCTCGGAGACGGCAAAACTCGGCCAGCCGGAAGTGCGTCTTGGGCTTGTTCCAGGCTTTGGCGGCAGCCAACGTCTTCCGCGACTCGTCGGTCGCGGTGCGGCACTCAAACTACTTCTCAGCGGCGGCATGATTCCTGCCCAGGAGGCCCTGCGCATCGGGCTGGTCGATGAGGTCGTTGCCCCGGACGCACTCTCCACACGTGCCCGCGATCTGGCCCTTGAGATCGCCGCCAATGCGCCCATCGCCGTGGCACGCACGCTGGAGGCTGTCGATCGCGGACTGGACGTCAGTCTCGATGCCGGCATGGAGCTGGAGGCCGAAGCCTTTGGCGCATGCAGCGCTACCGCCGACAAGCAGGAGGGCACGCGCGCCTTCCTGGAAAAGCGCGCTCCCCACTGGATCGGCCGCTGACATGGTTCCCCCAGGTCGCGACGAAGCTGGCAACTCCATCTAAGCGGGAGTCGATATAGCCGCTAAAACTCATAGTCCAGAGAAAACTGAATATGCCGCGCTGGGAAGACCTCTGTCGGCGCGCCAAACCCGGGCATCGCAGTTGCTCCACTCCCATAGGCATCCTGCAGCAGAGCCACATTGGGGTGGTTCAGCAGATTGAAACTCTCCGCAACCATGTCCAGATGACCCCGTGCCATGGGAATCATCCGCAGCACGCGCAGGTCCAGATTTACTTCCGCGGGAGTCATCCTCCCGTTCCGCACCAGCCCGATAGGACGCGCTGCAAACGGGAAGATGTGTTCTCCGTTGCTGTCCTGCCCGGTGATCGGATTGGAACGAAATCCGCTGGTGAGGCTGACGATCGGCGTAAACTCAAAACCTGTGGCAAACCGCATCCATGGTCCGGGATGCGCGGCAGCCAAAGCGTCGGCAGGATCGTCCAGATCCGGGCCCAGCAGCCACAGGCCGCTCAGGGTAAACCGATGCGGCTGGTCCTGCAGCGAATGTGCCCGCTCCACGGCCAGATCATACGGATTCATTGGCTGCTCGGCATCATACGAGGCATCGTCGATCGTCTTTGACCACGTGTATCCCGCCAGAATCTCCAGATTGTCCTGAAACTGCCGGTTCAGTGTCAGCGTTGCCCCCTGATAGCCGGAGCCTGCTCCGGTGGTGAACTGGTTCACGGCATCGTAGGCGGGATTCCTTCTGCCAGGCCCAAAGACAAGCTGCCCCAACTGCTGCGCCGTCGGCGCGGCAACGCCCAGCGACGCAGCATTGCTCGCAGTCAGCACCACCGGCGGCAGCAGGTTTGCATTCACCGTCCGCCCCAGATGCACTCCGCGCACAAGCTGCCAGGTTGCGGTCAGTGTCGTCTGCAGCGGCAGTTCCCGCTCCACCTCGAACGATGCAACCTCGCTGTAGGGGTTGGGCAGCGTCGCAGCCACATTCTGTATCGACGGAGCCAGCGCAGCCGTCGGCTTGCTCTGAATGCTGCCCTGCTGGAAAATGGCCGCGGCTGTAGCGCCCTCGGCCACCTGCGTAAAGCCCTGCGTGCCATTCCACAACAGCGCGCGGTTCAGTGTGGTTAGCAGAAACCGGTCATAGAAAAGGCCAAACCCCGAGCGTATGACCGTCCGCTTCCAGGGCGTCCATGCCAGCCCAACGCGCGGACTGAAGTTCCATGGCGACTGCGGCAGAGGCGATGGCAGATGATTATCCTCCCAGCGCAGACCGTAGTCCACAGTCAGCGTTCGCGTAGCACTCCAGTGGTCCTGGGCCCAGGCTGCAGTCCGCACCTCGCGAAAGTGCGTCCGCGTCAGACCAAAACTCTGCATGAAGAACGATGCGCTGCCAATGGCAAATGCACCCAGGTCCGGAAAGACAAAGAATCCCTTGGCCGCGTCGGGACTTTCGGCTCCTAGCGTCACAGCGTCAGCACGCCCACCCGCCTGCAGCAGATGCCCCGCATGCTGCAGGCTCAGGCTGTCGGAAAACTCAAGATGGGTCTCGCGGTGCCGGTCATTGCCCGTCTCCGGAGTGCCGAAGAGCACCACACCCGGAATCAGTACGCCGGGCGTGGTTGCATCCTCCGTGCGAGACACAAAGCGCCGCTGCGCAAGCTCGAAGTGCAGTTGGTTCAGTAGCCCCGCATTTCGCGTCGATGTCAGCGTTGAATTCAAACTGTTATCCGCCACAAAGGTGGAACCACGCGCTGAAAGATCGGTGATCTCATCGGTATCGAATCCATCGGCCACATTGCGCGTATTGGTAAAGGCATAGCGCAGCATCAGGGACTCGGTCGGGGAGATTGTACGATCCAGCCTGGAAGAGAGCTCCGTCTGCTGATCGGTGACCGGAAAAAATCCTGTGGGAAAGCTGAGACTGGCAAGCATTGGACTCTTTGCCGAGACTGCCCGCAGCTCCGTCAGGAGTGCTGGCGAAAGATCATTCACTTCCTCGCCGCGTGCCATCTCCTGCTCGGCTGCCACCGCATAGAAGGTGCGATTCCGCTGCAAAGGTCCACTGAGCGAAAGCCCGAAGCGTTCACGGTTTTCATCCGGTTTGCGGGGATAGATGCCCAGCGGATCCGTGCCGTTCAGTGCGCCGTTCTGCACAAAGGTGAACGCGTCACCATGCAAGAGATTCACGCCCGACCGTGTCGCTACATCCATGGAGCCACCCGCCGCACCACCCGACTGTGCCAGATACCCGTGGTTCACAATCTGGAAATCGCTGATCGCTTCCGGAGACAGTTCTGTTCGGCTGCCGCCGAAGTACTCATCATCGTCATTCACCCCATCCAGCAGCACAGCATTGCTGCCTGGACGCAGCCCGCCAAAGCTGAATCCACCCCCGGTCTCACCGGGCCCCAAAGCTGACTGCGCAGGATTGGCAGCCGAGACCTGTGGGTCCAGCAGCGTGAACGTCAGATAGTCCCTGCTTGGAATGGGCAACTCCTCCACGCGATCCCGGTCAATGTTCACAACCGGCGATGTCTCCGTGGGATCAAGCGCCGAGGCTTGGGCAGAGACCTTGACCGTGGCAGAGGCCGAGGCCAGTGCAAGCCGCAGCGCCAGCGTGGTGGTGCGCCCCACGGAGACGGCAATCCCGGCAGTCTCCGAAGGCTGAAATCCGGCAGCTTCCACGCGCAGATCGTACGCTCCACTGGCCAGATGCAGAAACGAAAATCCTCCATTTGCTGCAGAGACAGACAACAGCCTCTGTCCATCGGCTGCGCTCAGTAGGAGCCTGGCTGCTGCAATTGGTGAGCCATCCGGAGCCGAAACCTGTCCTTCAATGGCTCCGGAACTCTGGGCATTGAGGGCGGACACACTCCAAACAAGCAGAACAAGACCGAAGATGAGGCGAGAAATCGGGGGCAGGCATCGCATGCAGACACTCCAGATATGTGCAAACGTACGAGGGCTGGCGAGCAACCATGACAATCCTTTCCCGTCAATGGCGCAACGAGTGCCTAAGCTCCGGGATGGACTGGAGTCCGAATCAACAGACGCAGTCCACCCCGATGGAGCGGACCTGCATCTCTCGCACTGCCTGCGCTGTGTTGCATGGCAGAAAACACACTATCGGCGGTGCGGCAGCAGAGGCTTCGGCTGGAATCGAAGGAAAACGGAGGATCAGATGCGGAGAGGAACAGGCGGAGAGCTGGCAACCATCGGGACCGTCTTCCGGCACAGGTCCATCCTCGCGCAGAAAGCTCCAATCGGCGCACGCCACTGCCAGACCACGGGCAGCAGTGCGGAAGCCGCACGCGCAACGAGTCTTGTCAAAAGCAGAACCAGCGCCAGAAAGAGCACGATGGCAAACAGATGAAACTCTGTATCGTTCCCCAGACCAGGCTTGTCCCATCGATCCAGGGATTCAGAAAGTGGCACCAGCAGCGTCGTCGCAAACAGAATGAGTGTGCCGAGCTGGAACAGACGCTGCATGGGCTCAGCATAGCATGCAGCAGCGTCTCAGGCTGTTCGCTTCTGGTAGCCTCATTGTGTGGGCTTTCGAGAGTTTCTTGGCAATGAATCCGTCGTACATCGGCTGCAGGAAACCGTGGCTGCAGGACGTGTGCCTCAGGCCGTCATTCTGGCCGGGCCGCGTGGCGCCGGCAAATATACCCTCGCCCTGATGTTCGCGCAGTTGCTCAACTGCGAATCGCCCATCGAGCACGATGGCCTGCCGGACTGCTGCGGTCAGTGCCGGAACTGCATTCGCATCGGCGAGGCGCAGAATCTCGACGCCCGCGTCACAGAGGCCGTCGAGGCACGTGAGGATCTGCGGGAGACCGACAAACGCGAAACCCGCATCCTCGTGCAGACCCATCCGGACGTGATGGTGATCCCGCCCGACCCGCCACAGTTGCTGATCAAGGTTGGTCAGGTGCGGCAGGTCATCCACAACGCCTACTATCGTCCGCCCAGCGAAGGACGCCGCTCCGTCTTTCTTTTCACCAGCTCTGCATTCATGAAGGAAGCCGCCAACAGTCTGCTCAAGGTAATGGAGGAGCCACCTGCGCACTGCACCTTGATGCTGCTTAGTGAAAATCCCGCCGAACTGCTGCCCACCATTCGTTCCCGCGCCGTTCTGCATCGCCTCCATGCTGTACCCACACCCGTGCTGGAGCGCCTGCTGGCCGAGCGCAGGCCGGAGTTGCGCCCGGCGCAGCGGTCGCTGGTGGCGCGCCTGTCTGAAGGTGCCGTAGGTCGGGCTCTTGGCTTTGATCTGGACGCATGGATGAACAGCCGTAACGATGCCTTGCTGCTGCTGCGCACCGCCCTGCAGCAGCCAGATGATTCCGCTCTGTTTCGCATGACCGAAGGCTACCGCGCCGGAGCCGAGGGTCAGGCCAAAACGCTGGGCCTCATGCGCGCGCTCCACGGTCTGGTGGAGGACCTGCTGCTGCTGCACGCCGGTGCCGTTGAGCTGGTGCGCAACTGCGACCTGCTGTCGGATCTGCAAAAGATGTCCGGTTCCGTGGATGTTGACTGGCTGGAGCGGGCCGCCCGAGAGATGCACGCCGTCGATGCCGGCATGCGCCGTAACTTGCTCCGCTCACTCTCGCTCGACGCCATGGCCGCCGGCCTGGCGCGCAGTTGAACCCTGCCGACAACCCCATCCCAGAATCCCGCATCCCATAAGCAAGGTTGCAGTCAGAGAAAAGATGGAGCAGCAGCGACGTTTTCCGCGCTGCCGTTCCCGTGCGGAAGGAAATCGTCATGGTACACGAGCCGAAACACGCAGCAATCCTGCCGACAGAGCAGACGGATGCCAGCGACAGCCTGAGTGAAGCAGGGCCCGAGTCCGCCGCGCCGCAGCCCGCCCGGTCGGTACCCAGCCCTGCAATGCCCTGCTCCGACGAGCCTCGCGACGCCCGCACCCGGCGGCGCAAAGGCCTGAAGGCGCAGATTCGCGCCGCGCTTCCCTTTGCCACGGGCGATTCGCGTTGGGCGGACTATGGCCAGCATGATGCCGAGCTCTTCTATCTGCAGAAGCAGATCCAGCAGCAGACACCGATGATCGTCGTCCTTGAGGATGGGCGTCAGCTTCAGGGCATCATCGAGTGGTACGATCGCAGCTCCATCAAGCTGCGCGGCCGCCAGCGCGTTCTGATCTACAAATCCGCCATCAAGTACATCTACAAACAAGGCGAAAACAGCGGCACCACCATGCAGTAGTCCCACCCATCTGCGCGCGGCTCCACTTTCACGGTTCGCTGTCGTTTTCCGGTACCGCAGCCTTGCGAAGCCGGTCCAGAATTGCAGCTCCAATCCCCTCCGCCGCAGGCATCGGTGCCACAATCGTGCGGCAGCCGGAAGCGTCCAGCGAGCGCAACCCGGCATAGAGCGTCGCGGCCATCGTCTCCGGCTGCTGCCAGTCACCCCAGGGATAGATTTCTTCGGCATCCGGCCTCTCCGGCAGTGCTACAAGCAGATTCTGAGGCAGGAGCAATCCCGACGGTCGTGCCTGTGGCGGAAGCGCTGCCAGAGAACTGGCAATATTCTGCGCTGGCACCAGCAGTAGCCGCGCACGGGGGGCATAGTGGCGCAAACCTACGCCGGGCGACGGCAGAGCCTCACGCGGCTGTCGCTGCAGTGGCTCTTCCTGCCAGGCAAGCACCGGAATCCCCAGCGGCGCCAGCGTGGCCTCCAGTTGCGCTGCGCTGATGGCTCCCGGGCGATAGAGCATGCAGGGCTGCTGCGTCGGATCGACCACGGTGGACTCCACGCCGCAGGCCGTAGCACCGGCATCGAGCACCGCATCGATTCTGCCGTCCAGATCCTCCAGCACATGTTCTGCCGTCGTGGGACTGATGTGTCCAAAGCGGTTGGCGCTCGGCGCTGCCAGTGGAACGCCTGCGCGGCGAATCAGCTCCTGCGCCACCGGATGGCTTGGCATGCGCAACCCCACCAGCGGTCGCCCGGCCGTCACAATGTCTGGCACCTGCACCGCACGTGGCAGCAGCATCGTCAGCGGACCCGGCCACCAGACATCCATCAACATCTGCGCCGCCTGCGGAATGTACGCTGCCACCTGCGAGAGCATTGAAAGATCGGCAATGTGGACAATCAACGGATCCCAGTGCGGGCGCTGCTTGGCAGCAAAAATCCTTTCGATCGCTGCAGGATCCAGAGCATTCGCTGCCAGTCCATACACCGTCTCTGTGGGCATGGCCACCGTGCCGCCGCCGCGCAGGATCGCCGCCGCCTGGTCGAGCGCAGCATTGTCACGCTCTGACCACGGCAGGCCGTTAGCTCCTGTCCGGTCCCATGCAACCTCCGATTTCCGTCCTGTGGCGCCCTCCAGGCGTAGATGCAGCGTGTGCATAGAAGTATTATCTACGCGCCGGAAGGCAGAATTTCGTATACTCGGCAGCAATGGTAGGCATCGAAACCGAGATCAAATTCGCCGTCACCTCGCAGCAGCAGCTTGAGCAGCAGTTGGTCGCTCTGGGCTTTCGGCTGGTAACGCCGCGCAGCTTTGAAAGCAACGTCCTCTTTGACACCCCGGACCGCGCCCTGCGTGCTCGCCGCGAGCTGGTGCGCATTCGCAGTTACGCCGGTCGTACCATCGTCACCCACAAGCGCGTACCACCCGGTGGCATCGGTGAAGACAGGCACAAGCATCGCGTGGAAACCGAAACCGATGTCACGGACCGCGATGCTATCGAAGGAATCCTGCGCGCTGCTGGCCTGGAGGCAGCCTTCTGCTATGAGAAGTGGCGCACCGAGTTTACCGATGAGCGCGGTCACTGTGTGATCGATGAGACTCCCATCGGTATTTATGCCGAACTGGAAGGATCGCCCGAGTGGATTGACGCCACTGTGGTCGCACTCGGCATTGCTGCCGAAGCCTGCACCACCCTGAGCTATGGACGCCTCTTCGACCAGTGGCGTCAGAGTTCAGGTATGGAGATTGCCGATCTCACCTTCCAGGCCGTTCGCACCGCACTGCAAGCCTGATCCGGAACAGCGATTTCAGCCAGCGCAGAAATCCGGCTTCTGTCCACCGCAAAAGCCAGATCACCGCCATCGATGATAAGGTTTTCAGCGGAAGCAAAACTCCCAGAAAACTCCTCGGAGGAAGCTGTGCTGAAATATTTGCCGTCTCTCACCGTCCTCACCGCCCTGGCCGGAGGTCTCATCGGCCTGGCACAAACTGCCAGTCTCACCCACCCAACTCCTCATCGCCCAGCCGCAGATACCGCAACCCTCACAAATCCCGTCGCCGACCCCCATGCCGTGGTCATCGTTGGCCACGCCCGCTTCACCGTACTCACCTCCCGGCTCATCCGCATGGAGTGGGCTGCGGACGGAAAGTTTGAGGATCATGCATCCTTTGTCTTTCTCAACCGCCACATGCCGGTTCCCCCGTTTCATGCTGCAAAATCCGCAGACGGTCGCGGCCTCACGCTGACCACCGACGCCCTCGTCCTGCATTACAATCCGCAGCCGACGGGCAGCAGCGCATTCGATGCCGATAATCTCTCCATCACCCTCCCGGTAGACGGCAAACCCGTCACCTGGCATCCCGGCCTGCAGGACCCGCAGAATCTGCAGGGCACCACCCGCACTCTCGATGGCGCACTCGGCGGCAAAACCCGCGAGCCTATGGGGGAGGGACTGGTCTCCCGCTCCGGTTGGGCGCTCGTCGATGACTCCACGCGACCTCTCTTTGACTCGGCAGATTTCCGCTTTCTACAGGGCGAAGCCAGTCCCTGGCCTTGGGTCATGCTGCGACCGGCCGGCCAGCGGCAGGATCTCTACTTCTTCGGTTACGGTCATGACTACCGCGCAGCGCTCGGAGACTTCGTCCGCGTTGCCGGACGCATTCCGCTCCCTCCCCGCTTTGCCTTTGGCACCTGGTGGTCTCGATACTGGGCCTACAGTGATCAGGAGATTCTGCAGATCGCCCGGGGGTTCCGCGAAAACGACACACCCCTCGATGTCTTTGTCATCGACATGGACTGGCACCGCAACCGTGAGCAGCTGGCCGCCGATGGCGATGTCGACCAGTCCGGCCACACCCTCGGCTGGACTGGCTACACCTGGAACAACGTCCTGTTTCCCTACCCCAAGGACTTTCTAGATCGCCTCCACGCCGACGGACTCAAGACCAGTCTCAATCTGCATCCGGCCTCCGGCGTCGAACCCTGGGAAGCACAGTATCCCGCTATGGCGCGCGCCATGGGTATCAATCCAGCCAGTAAGAAATACGTACCCTTCGACATTGCAAACAAGAAGTACGCCACCAACTACATGAACATCCTGCACCACCCGCTGGAAAAGCAGGGCATCGATTTCTGGTGGCTGGACTGGCAGCAGGAGCCGACCACTAGTCTGCCCGGCGTCAATCCCACCTGGTGGCTCAACTACGTTCACTTCACCGACCAGCAGCGTGAAGGCAAGCGTCCGCTTCTTTTCCATCGCTGGGGTGGGCTCGGCAATCACCGCTACCAGATCGGCTTCTCCGGCGACACCATCTCGGTCTGGGATTCACTCGCCTTCCAGCCCTGGTTCACCGCCACTGCTGCGAACGTCGGCTACGCCTACTGGAGCCATGACATTGGCGGGCACATGCCAGGAGCCGTTGCTCCCGAGCTCTACACCCGCTGGGTTCAGTTCGGCGAGTTCAGCCCCATCCTTCGCACACACACCACCAAGAACCCGGAGTCGGAGCGGCGCATCTGGGCTTATCCTGAGCCCTATTCCTCCATCCTGCGCAGCAGCTTCCAGATGCGCTACGCCCTGCAGCCCTACATCTATACCGAGGCGCGTCGCACCTATGACACCGGCGTGGCCTTCGTCCACCCGCTCTACTACGACTGGCCGGAGGCAGACGCAGCCTACTCCAGCCGAGACGAGTACATGTTCGGCAATCAAATGCTCGTTGCACCGGTCGTCCAGGCCGGCGACCCCGTAAGCGGACTGGCCACGGAATCCATCTGGCTGCCGCAGGGCGAGTGGATCGAGTGGCCCACCGGTCAGCACTTCACTGGTCCTGCAACCCTCCACCGCAGTTACTCCATCGACCAGACTCCCGTCTTCCTCAAGGCTGGAGCCATTGTCCCCATGGAGCCACCCATGCTCTTCACCGGTCAGAAGCCGGTTGATCCACTCATCGTGAACGTCTGGCCACTGCAGCCAGGCCAAAGCTCCAGCTACCGCGTCTATGAGGACTCCGGCAAGGCCGTGGCCTACCAGTACGGCTCCTATACCCACATCCCCATCGCCGCCACGCAGCAGGGCAACCGGTTGCGCGTGGTGATCGGGCCTGTGGAAGGCAGCTTTCCCGGCATGCTCACCGAGCGCGCCTATCAGCTGCGTCTTCCGGCTGACTGGCCTCCGGCCAGCGTTACCGTGAACGGAGTGGCAGTTCGCCAGGCAGACGCGCTGGGCCATAACGGGTGGAGCTTCGATGGCAACACGCTGACCACCGCCATTCCCATCAGCCGCCGCAGCGTTCACCAGCAGGTCGTTATTGAGGTCACGCGCACCAGCCAGGCCATGGCCCATCGCGCGGAGCTTAACGGCTTTGCCGGAGCCATGACCCGGCTGCGCGGTGCCTACCAGGCACTGCAGCAGACCTGGCCCGCGGCCCAGCCGCCCGACGCCCTCATCCGCGCCATGCAGACCGGCGACCGGCTCGGCTATCATCCGGAGACTGCAAGCCTGGAACTGGATGGTTTTCAAGCCAGTCTAGCTGCCGCCCACGATGCCGTCGCCAAGGTTGGCGGCGACTTTGACCAGCGCATGGCTGCCATGGAGAAGCAGTTTGCCCACTCCGACTGGCGTAAACCCGTAAACCAGGCCCAGCGCACGGCCCGCATCCAGGCCATGCAGCGTGCGCGTACGCTGGTCGATGCGGCATCCAGCCACGTGCAGTAACCACCGGCCATCCGCACAGCTCACTGCAGCATTCTGCCGTGGGCTGTGCGTCTTTCCGCTACAGTACTCGAGAGGAAACGTTGGCCAGCGTCACATCCTCTGCCGCGCGGCTCCAGCCAATCCGCAGGTCCGTCACGTTGTTCAGCGCAAACACATTCCCGTTGGCGCGCGGCGCGGTAATCGCAAAAAAATCCGCCCGATCCACCTCCACCAGTGAGAAAGCCGGACGCACATCCGGCAGCATCGGCGCCAGTTCCACATGGCTC
>JAKBAG010000069.1 GCA_021809235.1 Acidobacteriota bacterium | reverse complement strand
TCCTGCTGATCGCCTTCACTGGATGCAAAACCAAAGACGGCGCCGTCACCCCGAATGTCAAAGTGCAACTGGCTCCCATCACCGTGGGCAGCCTGGCACAAACCGTCGAGGCGGATGCCGTCCTCACCCCGCTTGCAGAAGCCGCCATTCAGCCCAAGGTTACCGCTCCGGTGCAGCATTTCCTCGTACAGCGCGGTGATCGCGTCACCAAAGGCCAGTTGCTGCTGCGACTGGAAAACCGCGATCTGGCTGCAGCCGCGCAGGACAACGAAGGCGCATACAAGGCAGCACAGGCGACCTACATTACGCAGATGCAGTCTGCCGTCCCCGAAGAGTTCACCCGTGCCGGCTATGACCTCAAGCAGGCTCAGGCCGACTACGATCTGAACCGCAGTATTGTGACAGCCCGCGAAAAACTCTTCCAGCAGGGCGCCATTCCCGGACGCGATCTGGACACGGCGCGCAACGCGCTCTTGCAGGCCAAGGCCACGCTCGATCTGGCACAGGCGCACTACAAGGCTATGCAGACCGCCACTCACAAGGCACAGATAGAAGCCGCGCGCGGCGAGTTGCAGTCTGCCTCCGGCAGGCTCCAGAACGCCAAAGCCATGCTCAGCTACACCGAAATTCGCAGCCCGATCAACGGCTTCGTCACTGACCGTCCGCTCTTCGACGGCGAAACCGCGCAGGCCGGCACGCCCGTCATCACCGTCATGGACACGCATGCGCTGATCGCCAAGGTTCACCTCGCGGAGACGCAGGTTATGCAACTGCACATCGGCTCCCAGGCCACGCTGACCGTACCCGGCTTGAGCGATCCGTATCCGGCCAAGGTCACGCTTATCAGCCCGGCACTTGATGCCGGGAGTTCCACCGTCGAGGTCTGGGTCCGTGCGGAAAATCCGCATCAGACACTGAAGGCCGGCACGCCTGTGCATGTCTCCATCACCGGCAACGTAATCTCGCATGCCACAATTCTTCCTTTGGAAGCCCTGCAGACCGCGCAGGATGGCTCGCACTTTGTCATGGTCGTAAGCGCCCAAAACACCGCGCAGAAAAGGACCGTGACCATCGGCATCCAGACCCAGTCGCAGGCGCAGATACTCTCCGGAATCTCTCCAGGCGACAAAGTGATCTCCGTCGGCAGTTATGCGCTCGATCCAGACACACCCGTGACGATCACCGCACCCGCTGCTGACGATGCCGCAGATGGAGACAAATAAACATGACAACCTCCGCCGCTCCAAACCTGCAGGAGGATCGCTTCTGGCTCAATCGCCTGAAGATGCCCGTCTTCTTCTTCCTCATAGCGCTCACGCTCGTGGGAACCTACGCCGCGCTGCAGGTGCCCATCGCGGTTTTCCCATCCACCAACTTTCCCCGCATCCTCATCTCCATCGACAACGGCGTCATGCCCGTTGAACAGATGCAGGTCACCATTACCCGCCCCATCGAGGACGCCGTCAACAGCGTCCCCGGCTTGCATCTGGTGCGTAGCACTACCAGTCGCGGTTCGGCCGAAGTCGATCTCTTCTTTGACTGGAACACCGACATGTGGCTCACGCTTGAGCTGGTCAACGGAGCCATCTCGCGCGTGCAGCAGGAACTTCCCTCCACGGTCCGCATCTCCACCACGCGCCTCACCTTCTCCTCCTTTCCCATCCTCGGCTATGCGCTCGTCACCGATTCCAGTGCACCGAAAAACCTCACCCAATCCGATCTCTGGGAGATTGCCACCTATGAACTGAAACCGCCCTTGAACCGCGTCGATGGCGTTAGCTCGGTACTGGTGCAGGGCGGTCAGGTTCCAGAGTTTCACATCCTGCCCAACATGGCCGCACTCGCTGCCGATGGAATCACCATCTCCGACATCGTCAACGGCGTCGACGCCTCCAACATCATCGACTCGCCGGGTCTGTATGAGGATCATCATGAGCTGATTCTCGGTCTGGTCGGCTCCCAGGCACACAGTGTCGATGACTTGAAAAATCTCGTGCTGAAAACCACCCCTGCAGGCGTGCCCATTCATATCTCGGATGTCGCACAGGTGGTCAAGGCTCCGATGCCGATCTACACCATCGTCACCGCCAACGGCAAGCCGTCCGTGCTGCTCAGCATCAACCGCCAACTCAACTCCAACACAGTCAAAGTGGCCGATCAGGTCGCCACGGAAATTGCCGCGCTACAGAAAAAGCTCCCGCAGGGCGTGCATCTGGTCCCCTACTACGACCAGTCCGGCCTGGTGCGTGATTCCATCGCCAGCGTCCGCGATGCCATTCTCATCGGTCTGCTGCTGGCTTGTGTCGTGCTCTATCTCTTCCTGCGTGACTGGAGCTCATCGGTCGTCGCCGGACTCGTCATTCCCGTCACCGTCGCCGTGACCATCCTCTTTCTCTGGATCATTGGCCAAACCTTCAACTTGATGACCCTCGGGGGCCTCGCCGCCGCCATCGGACTGGTGATTGACGATGCTATTGTCGTCGTTGAAGCCATCGTCGTCCACCGCGACCGCGGCGAATCGCGCATCGAGGCCGTGCGCCGCACTTTCCGCGAGATCACGATCCCGCTCATCGGCTCCACCATTACTCCCGTTGTCGTCTTTGTCCCGCTTATCGCTGTCTCCGGTGTCACCGGAACATTCTTCCGCGCGCTCGCCGTCACCATGACGGCTGCCCTGCTCACCTCGCTGCTGCTCGCGCTCACCTGGACTCCGGCGCTCTCCCTCGTGCTCCTGCGCTCCCATCGCAACATTGCCACGGCAGATGGTCCCACCGGACTCCCCTCTGCATCTGCTCCCGTCGAAGGCACTGAGCATGTGGGACCGCTGCTTCGGAAGATTCTTGCTCTGCACACCCGTGCCCTGCACTGGGTGCTGCGCCGTCCGCTGGCCATGGGCGGTATCTGTCTGCTCATCGTGCTCGGCGGATATCTCAGCTACTCCCATCTCGGCTCCGACCTGCTGCCGCAGATGGACGAGGGTGGATTCATTCTTGACTATGTCACTCCATCCGGCAGTTCCCTCACGGAAACCAACCGCATGCTGGAACAGGTCGAGGCCATTCTGCAGTCCACGCCAGAGGTCGAAATCACCTCTCGCCGCACCGGCCTGCAACTTGGCCTGGCTGCCGTCACGGAAGCCAACCACGGCGATTTCTCCGTCAAGCTCAAGCGCCATCGCAGCCGCTCCATTTACGCCATCATGGACGACGTGCGCCAGAAGATCCGCACCCGGATTCCTGCCCTCGACGTGGAATTCACCCAGGTCCTGCAGGACAACATCGGCGATCTATCCAACTCACCGGAACCCATCCAGGTCAAGCTCTTCTGCAACGATCTAAACCTGCTCATCCAGCTTGGACCCAAGGTGGAAAAGACCATCGCCGCCATCCCTGGCGTCGTGGACACGGAAAACGGCGTTGACAATACGGTCAGCGGTCCCGCTACTAACTTCCAGGTCAGCCCGGTGCTTGCCAGCCACTACGGCTTCACTCCCGCAGAGGTCATCGCAGACTCTACCGCCATCATGGATGGTTTGCCCGCCGCCAACCCGATCATCAACAATGACCGCCCCTACACCGTGCGCGTCCGCCTGCCGCAGGCCAATCGCGCCTCGTTCGATGCCATCCGCAACACCATCTTCAACTCTGCCAGCGGACACACTGCCACTCTTGGCTCGCTCACGCAGATCACCGAGCTGCCCCCGCAGAACGAAATCTACCGCGAAAACCTGCAGCAACTCGTCGTCGTCACCGGCCGACTGGAAGGCTCCGATCTCGGCGGCACCATGGTCAAGGTCCAACAGGCGGTCAACGCCATGCACCTGCCATCCAACGTTCGCGTCGAGTACGGCGGCACCTTTCAGGAGCAGCAGAAATCCTTTGCCGAACTGCTGCGCGTTCTTGTGCTGGCGCTCGTGCTGGTCTTCGGCGTTCTGCTGCTGGAGTTCCGTAACTTCTCCGCGCCTACGGCCATTCTGACCAGTTCCCTGCTTTCGGTTGCCGGGGTGGTCTTTGCCCTGCTCATCACCGGAACCACCTTCAACGTGGCCAGCTTCATGGCCGTCATCATGGTCATCGGCATTGTGGCCAAAAACGGCATTCTCCTGCTCGATGCCGACGAGAAATTCCGCAGTATGGGCGTAGCTCCGGAAGAGGCCATGATCGAGGCGGCTCAGCGCAGGCTTCGGCCCATCCTGATGACGGCCATCGCGGCCATCTGCGGCATGCTGCCGCTTGCCTTCGCCATCGGCTCCGGCTCACAGATGCTGCAGCCGCTGGCTATTGGCGTCATCGGCGGCCTCAGCGTTTCCGTGGCGCTATCCGTCTTCGTCACCCCGGCTGTCTACTACTGGCTCACCCGGAACTCTGCCGATCACAATCCTGCCTAGCTGCTCTGACACGACTTCGAGCTAGTGACAAAACCGGGTGCGCAACCCAGGCAGCACCGCTCCATGCGCACCCAGCGTCTATCGGTCCGGCATAGCCGGCATCCACTCACCCTAACGATTCTCGCGCAGAATTGAATCCAGCTCCCCTGCGTGAATCATCCCCGCAAGCACGCGAATATCGGCATGCGGCTCGCGATCCTCCTCCAGATGTGCAATTCGGCTGCGAATCAGCGCATGCGACTGCTGCAGCCGCCGGGCCGGCTTCAACGGCAGGCGATAGTCCAGCCCCTGCGCAGCACACAGCAGCTCAATCGCCAAAATCCACTCCAGATTCTCCACAATTCGACGTAGCTTCAGTGCGCCGGTCATTCCCATCGAAACATGGTCTTCTTTGCCGCCAGAGGTCGGCACAGAATCCGTACTGGAAGGATGCGCCAGCACCTTACACTCATTCAACAGTGCCGCTGCCGTCACATGCGCAATCATGTAGCCCGATGAAAGTCCCGCATCCGTACACAGAAACGCCGGCAGCCCCTCGTTGATATCCGGGTTCACCAGCCGGTCAATCCGCCTCTCCGCGATGCTCGCCAGATCCGTCAACGCAATGCATGCATAGTCAAAAACGTAGGAGAGTGGCGCACCGTGAAAATTACCGCCGGAGAGTACATCGCCTTCGCCGGTCGCGCCCGCCGGAAAGACCAAAGGATTGTCCGTCGCCGAGCCGGACTCGGTCTCCAGCACCTGCCGCGCATGCGCCAGCACTCCCAGAACCGCGCCATGCACCTGGGGCATGCAGCGCAGGCAATACGCATCCTGTACCCGAGGATCGCCGTTGCGGTGCGAATCCCGGATCTCGCTTTGCTCCAGCAGGTCAGCCAGATGCGCCGCAGCCCTGCCCTGTCCGTCGTGTGGGCGCGCCGCATGAATCCGCGCATCAAAGGCCACTGGCGTCCCCTTCAGTGCCTCCAGCGTCATCGCTCCTGCCACATCGGCCAGCAGCGTCAGCTTCTCGGCCCGCAGCAGACTCGCCGCGCCCACCGCCGTCATCGCCTGCGTACCGTTCAGCAGCGCCAATCCCTCCTTGGCTGCCAGAGCCAACGGCTGCAGCCCAGCTGCCTGCAGCGCCGCACCACCCGGCATCCGCTGCCCATTCCACATCGCCTCGCCTTCTCCAATCACCACCAGCGCCAGATGCGCCAGCGGCGCCAGATCTCCGCTGGCTCCCACCGACCCACGCGCCGGAATCACCGGATGCACTCCTGCATTCAACATCGCCAGCAGCAGCTCCACCAGATCCACGCGCACGCCGCTGTAGCCCTTGGCCAGCACGTTGGCCCGCAGCAACAGCATCGCCCGGCTCTCCTCTTCGCTCAGCGGCTCGCCCAGCCCACATGCGTGGCTGCGCACCAGATTCGTCTGCAGCTGCGCCAGATGCTCGGCGGCAATCCGGACATCGGCCAGCTTGCCAAATCCCGTATTCACGCCATACATCGTGCGTCCCGTATTCAATATCGAAGCCACCACCGCGCGGCTAGCCTGCATCCGTTCCCGCGCTGCCGCGGCCAAAGCCACCGGTGCGCGATGCCGCCCAACCTCTTCCATCTGCTCCAGCGTCAGCGGTGCTCCATCCAACCAAAGTGTTGTCCTTTGCATGATTGCTACAATAAACGGCAAATCCTGTCAGGTACAGGTCTTCCATGTGGTATTTTTATGTCTAGAGCATAGATTTCACGGAATATTACGAGGTACACAATGAATTCCACGGAAACCAGGCGACTCGAGAAACCCATCGAAGAAGACCACAGCGACAGCTTCGGGGAATACGACAGCTACCTCATGGACAGCTTCGGGAAGGCACTACTCAAGGAGCTGCAGGAGAACAGCCGCATCTCCGTCGCCGAGCTTTCGCGCCGCGTCGGTCTGTCCGCCACAGCCACCGCAGAGCGGCTCCGCCAGATGGAGGAGCAGGGTATCCTGCGCGCCTACACCGTCACGCTCGACCGTCAGGCGCTGGGCCTGGATGTGATGGCCTTCATCCGTATGACCTGTGACGGCCAGCACTATTACCGGCTGCTGGAGTTTATCCAGACGCTGGAAGAGGTGCGCGAGTGTCACCACCTCACGGGCGGCGATGCCTTCCTGCTTAAAGTTACCACCACATCCATGGGCGATCTTGAGTCGCTGATCGAGGCACTGCTTCCCTACGGCAATCCCGTCACCAGCCTCGTCCTGTCCACGCCCATTGAAAGCCGCCCTTACAATGTGACCGGCAAGCTCATCTCCGCACCGCGCAGGCATCGCTCCGGGCGACGTCGCTGAAGCAGCATGGCCTGAAAAGCGCAATAGATTCGCTCCAACGCCGCCTGCCGATAGGCCCACAACGGCTCGGCTGGCGGCCGCACCACGGCCATCGTCGCATTCGCCTCAAACAACAGCAGCCGTGGCGTATCGCTGCTTTCCCTGCAATCGCCACGCATGCTCTGCCCGCCTGCATCCAGCGCAAAATCCACGCCAGCGTAGTCCAGTTGCAGCATTTGCTGGATGCGCTGCAACGAGTTCAGCACCGCGCTGCCCAGTGCCTCCTCCATGGAGTCCAGAAAACGTGCCTCCTCTGCACGATGCTCCGCTTGCGTCGCCATCTCTGCAGAGAAATAATGCACCTTCCAGTGGCTGGAGATGGCAAGATGCACCGGATAGATCTGGCCGTCGACAAACAGCACCCGATACTTGCGGCACCACCCATCCGGACTTCGCACCGGCAGATACTCCATCAGTAGTAACTCGTTGCCCGGCAGCTGTTCCAGTGCCTGAGCCACAGAGTCTGCCGACGTCAGCAGCAGGCAATTCTGCCCCATATGGAAGCCCGGAGCGCGCAGCAGTACCGGAAAGCGCATCTGGTGCTGCTCCAGAATCTCCTCCACCGTACTGCAACTCAGCTCTCCGCGGGCCACAGACGCCATCCGCGCCGTCTTCACCCCGGGCAGCAGCCGCAGCCGATCCGCATTCCGTAGTCTTGCGGATTCACGCACCGCCTCCGGCTTGTTCAGCACTGGCGCATCCGTCTTCGCCAGTATCTGCTCCACCTGTCGAAGCGCCTCATGACGTACGTCGGCATCTCCAACGGCCTGAAAGACCAGATCATGCTCCGGCAGCCGCATCCCCGGCTCCCAGAACTCAACCAGCAACACCTGCACCGCAAAGATCTGATCGTCCAGAAATCGGTGCATCAGCACATTGCCGCCCAGAATCGACTGCAACACCAGAACACGCGCTACCGGCTGGCTACCCTGAAACGGCAGCGAAACCACGGCATTCAGATCCAGCGCACGCGCCAGATGCGCCGCAGCTTCGTGCATATGTCCTTGATTGTGCAGTTGGTGGAAGGCCGCCAGGTGCGCCGACCGAACCGGCAGGCTGGCATTCGGCTGCTGCGTGGATGTTGCGGTCATGGTCGGTCGCGAGCCTCGCAATGGCAGTTGCCTGATTGCGAGCCTACGGCAGGAGCCGAACAAGCTTTAGGGGAAAGTCAAAATAGCTTGGACTCAACTTCCCGCTTTGGATCACTGCGAAGGTCGATTCCGCTCTTCAAGGCTTAGACGGCAATCAGGAAGCTGTCTTCCGTTCGCGTCACCGCGTGGTACAGCGTATCGCGCTCCACAGGAACGCGTCCGGCTTCGGTTATCAACCGGCACAGCTCCTTGCGTGTCATGCCCTGCGGCGTCTTGGCTCCGGCATCGTGATAGATCTTCTCTTCGATCACCGTTCCGTCCAGATCGTCAGCCCCAAAGCGCAGTGCAATCTGGGCGATCTTCGGCGTCATCATCTGCCAGTAGGCCTTGATGTGGGCAAAGTTGTCCAGCAGCAAGCGGCTCACCGCAATCTGCCGAATATCTGTCAATCCGGTGGTCACCGGCAGATGATCCAGAGCTGTATTCTCCGGATGGAAGGCCAGCGGAATAAAGGTCTGGAATCCACCCGTCTCATCCTGTACCTCGCGCAGCCGCAGCATATGGTCCACACGATCGGCATCGGACTCAATGTGCCCATACAGCATCGTGGCATTGGACCGGAAGCCCTTCTTGTGGGCCAGTCGTGCTGTATCCAGCCACTCTTGGCCGTCTATCTTGTGGTCGCAGATCACGCTGCGCACATGCGGGGCAAAGATCTCCGCTCCACCGCCCGGCATCGAGTCCACACCGGCCTCGCGCATCCGTTCCAGCGTCTGCTCAATCGTCAGCTTTGCGCGACGAGCCAGGAACGCCACCTCCACCATCGTGAAGGCCTTGATGTGCACCTTGGGAAAACGCTGCTTCAACCCCCGCACCAGATCCAGAAAATACTCAAACGGCAGATCCGGGTGCAGCCCGCCAACAATATGAAACTCCGTCACCGCCTCCGAGTAGCCGGAGGCCGCCGTCTCCCACGCCTCTTCCAGCGCCATCGTATATCCGGCCGCATCGCCCTTTTTGCGTCCGAAGGCGCACAACCGACAGCTGGCCACGCACACGTTGGTCGGATTGATATGGCGGTTCACGTTGAAGTACGTTACGTCGCCGTGCATGCGCTCGCGCACATGGTTGGCCAGCCAGCCCACGGCCAGCACATCCGGGGAGCGATACAGCGCAAGTCCATCATCAAACCCAAGCCGCTCTCCAGCGAAAACCTTCGCTGCCACAGCTTCCAGTGCTGCATCGTGAGTACGGAATGGATGTCGTTCCGGCTTGGCCTCGGTCTGCATCGCTATCCTCCTTCATTCATGATAATGGAAATGCAACCTCTCCGGCGGCCATCCTCCAGCTCGTTTCCATCGGACCAAGCAGCCGCCGCATTCCCCCGCTGCCGACTTCTCACTGACTCAGCTCAATCACGCCGTTCTGCAGCGTCGCGGCAAAGACACGCCGCCCCATTGCGCGCACCCGATACAGCGGATAGCCCGTCTCCACCGCCGTATGCAGAAAGGTCTTCTCGTCGATCACCAGCATACGCGTATCCAGTCGGGAGACGGCAAGCACCTTGCCCGTCGCCGGATCCATGCTTAGGTCATCCATAAAGTGAAACGGCAGCCGATCCAGCCAGAACCAGCTCCGCCCACGATCCCTAGAGACATACACACCATCGGCCGCGCCCAGCCATAGATCCCCATTCGGCGCAATCATCACCGCATGGATCGTACGAATCCGCGTCGGCAGCGCCATCGGATCCCAGTGCTGCCCCCGATCGATCGAATACACCGCGCCTTCCCGCCGGATGGCCACCATCCAGCCGCCCTTGCCCACCGCCACCGACTCATAGGCCTCGGCACCATATCCGATTCCGCCCTGCCAGCTTCTGCCCTTGTCCTCGCTGGTAAACAGCCCGTCGCCGGTTGCTGCCAGCCAGGTTTCCGCATGGATGTCCAGCGCCATCACGCGCGAGCTCAGCTCCCGCGCCGGCAGCGTGTACTCCTGCATGCGGTCCACCACGTGTCCGCCCACGCGCGTTGCCACAATCCGCGAGCCATGGTTCACAATATCGCTCTGCATCACCCAGTGACGACTTCCTTCGCTGACAAGGCGAAAGATGCCATGGCTGGTTCCAGCCAGAATCGTCCCATCCGGAGCCTGCGCCAGTGCAAACACATCGCGCCCCTCCAGCCCATCCTCGATCTGGCTCCAGTGCTGCCCGGCATCCGATGATGCAAAGACACCCCCGGCGGCCTTGTCATTCACAATCCCGGCCAGCATCTCCGGCGCGGCTCCCTGCGTCACCAGCAGTGCCCCTACCTTTCGCGAGGAAAATCCGCGATTTGAAGCCGTAAAGCTCCGCCCATTGTCCTCGCTCTCCAGCACGCCACCTCGGTCGGTCGCAAGCAGGATATGCCCGCGCCGCTCCGGGTCCACATAGACGTCGTTCAGAATCAGGCTGGCATCCGTTACCAGATGCCAGTTTCGTCCGCCATCTTCGGTCCTGTAGAGCCCTTCGGTTGTTCCGGCATACACCACGGCACGATTGTGCGGATCCTGGCGCAGCACCCGAGTCCTTCGGGCCGTTGAAGGAATTCCCTGCACCTTGTGAAATAGCTCTCCGGCCGTCTCGCTCTTGTAAATCCCCGAGCAGGCGCTCAGATACACCGTTCGCGCCTGGTGTGGGTCGATGATGATGGAAAATACATCCGAATCATCAATCACGCCGCGCTTGATGTTCTTCCAGCTTTTGCCTCCGTTGCTCGTCTTCCACGGCAGATGCCAGGTTCCGGCATAGATTACATCCGGATCCCGCGGATCGATGGCCAGCGACTCTACCTCATGGATTTCCCGGCTGCCGATAGGGCTGATTTGCTGCCAGTGCATGCCCCGATCCTCGCTCCGAAATACCCCGCGCAGCGTTCCAGCCACCAGAATGCGTGGATCAGCACTGGACTGCGCCAGTGAACGGATCGACTGCCCGGCCATGTCGGGAATGGAGCGCCAGCTATGCCCGCCATCCTCACTCAGAAAGAAACCGCCATCCGGCTGGTCATCGCGCCACACAGCGGCATACATACGATGCGGAATCTCCGGATCGACTATCAGATGATCGACAATGTAATTGTCCAGCGAGCGCGGCACAAAGCTAATATGGCTTAGCCGATGCCAGCTCGCTCCTCCATCCTGTGACTCATAGATCCAGCTTGAAGTTCCTCCGAGATACAGGTGTTCCGGATTGGTCGGATCAGCGGCAAAGGACCTCGCATCCCCCCCATCCGGTCCCACAGTGGACCAGCGCTGCTGTAGGGATTGTGCCTGTGCCATCCACCCCAGACTCAAGGCACACAGCAGCATAGGGATCCATCGGGTGGAAGCCGGAACGCTCATCGTTCGATGCATGTAGTTTCACTACTCCGGATCAGGGAAGTCGCCGCCAGCTACGCGGATACAAAAATCGGGACTGACCTGTAACAGGCCAGTCCCGATTCTGCTGCGGTTTGAGCCTGCGTGGGCAGAAATCTTCTTCTGCCCATGGGCTTAGGTTACTTGGTGGACTTCTTCTTGCTGTGGTGGTGCGCACGCTGCGCCAGCGGCTTGCGAGCCTGCGGCTTCACGTCCCCGGTCACAGGAGAAGCACCGTTGGCGTCAAAGGAGGCTCCCGCCGGAATCAGGTAATCCTGAGCCGTCTTCGCATCCTCGGAGCCGGTGTAGGTGCTGATGCGGGAGGCATCAATACCCTTCTCGGTCACCAGATAGTCCTTCGCGTTCACGGCGCGCTGTGCGGCATCGTCCACCATCTTCATGTGCTTGCGATGATGCTTGGGCATCGTCTTCTCAGCGGATGTGGCATTGCCAACAATGGCGAGCTTGGCATCGGACTGCTGCTGCAGCGTGAGGGCAACGTCATCCAGGCAGGCCTTGGCTTCGTTGTCCACGCGGGTCGGACGCCGCTTGTCCTTGTCAAAGCTCAGCGAGCAGAGCGAGGAAACCTTCGGCGCCGGAACCACCGGGGCTTCGATGTTTACCGTCGTATTCGCAGTCGCTGTCTGGCCCTTGTCGTCCGTTACGGTACAAGTCACCGTCGCCGATCCGCTGGGAGCGCCTGCTGCCGAGTAGGTGGCCGAGGAACCGGAGCCGCTGACCGTGCCGGCCGAGGCCGAGTAGCTGTAGGTCAGAGGACGATTCTGCGGGCTGACGCCAGTGGCCGTAATCGTGCTGGTGCCGTTGGTCGGGATCGTGGCCGGATTCGCCGAGCAGCTCACTGTCGGCGGCTCAAACTGCTTGATAGTGTACTGCGTCGAGCAGTCCGCCATCTGGCCGGCCTTCTTGCCTTCCATCACGGTTGCCTTCGCCGTATAGGTTCCCGGAGCCAGA
>JAKBAG010000362.1 GCA_021809235.1 Acidobacteriota bacterium | reverse complement strand
AGGCGACGATCGGCAGAACGAGCAAGGCTTGCGGTGCCCCATCGGCCTTCAACTCATGCATCCATTCCTCTGTCATCTCCGGGGTAGAATGCTGGCCGCTCTGCAGTTCGAGCATGGCATCCAGTCCAATCTCTGCCACACGGCTCAGTCTTTGGGAGACCGGGGCAAGCTCCTGCATCTGCGGACTGCGGGAGAGCATCGGGGCAAGCTGTTGCGCATTTGCGCGCCATGTCATCAGCATGGTGTGCGCCTGCTCCTCCTGCTCGCGTGTTGCGCTTCCTGCTGCAATCGCAGCGGCAAGCTGCTGGAAGCTTCGAGCGGCATCACTCTCCGGTGGAATCGCATCTACGAGTCGATTCAGCGGAGTGTAGGTGAAGGCCGGTTGCAGTCCGCCACGCACATAGCCCTGCGGAGGTTGCACTGCAGAGGCGAGCACGCGCAGGGCAACGGGATTGCCCTCGCCTGAAATGCTTTCCAGCATGATTTGCGTGGTTGCCTGCGGGTTGATGCCCCAGGCAGCAAGCCGGCGGCGGAAGGTCGAGAGCCGACGATACATGCTGGAGACATCCGTCACGTCCGATGGGGACCAGAGCCGCTCGGCAATCGCCGCCAACCGCGGCCAGATGCGGGAGTCGATGGTTTGTCCGTCCACATACTCGCTCCAGATGGCAGCCTCACCGCCAAGGATATTCTTTGCCTGTGCGGGAGACAGCTTGTCGGCAATTCCAGCCAGCGGATCCACGCTGTAATGCTGTGCCGCACTTTGATTCAGATCGAGATAGTAGCCGGAGGAAAGCAACGCGCGATAGCCGTGCTGGGCCGCGTTCAGCAGTGATTCCCTCCCTCGCCAGGACTGGATGACGACCTGCTTCGGCGTATCCGGCTGCAGTACCTCATCCCATCCTTCGGTGATCTTGCCATGTGCCTGTACCAGCTTCTCCACGCGTGCCGTGAAGTAAGCCTGGAGCGCGGCATTGTCCTTGAAATGATGCAGGCGCATGAACTGCTGGATGTGCGGGTTAGCGTCCCATTCCTTGCCATTGCACTCATCCCCGCCGATGTGGAAATAGGCATCGGGAAAGAGCGCGGTCATCTCGCCAAGGAAGCGATTCAGAAAGAGATAGGTGCTCTCGCGCGTGGGGTCCATGGCGCCATCCAGAACGCCGAATTGATCCGCGATGCTGTAGGGACCTTTTGCGCTGCCCAGTTGGGGATAGCCAACCAGCCAGCTGGTCGAGTGCGCCGGCATATCAAACTCCGGCACCACGCGAATGCCACGATCCCGGGCATAGGCGATGACCTCCCGGATCTCCGCCTGTGTGTAGAACTGGCCGTTTGAGCCTTTGCCGGTGAGAAGCGGATAGACCCGGCTCTCGGCACGGAACCCCTGATCGTCGGAAAGATGCCAGTGGAAGACATTCAGCTTGACTGCCTCCATCGCATCCAGGTTCCTGAGGATGACCGGAAGCGGGATGAAGTGCCGCGAGGAGTCAATCATCAATCCGCGCCAGGGAAAGCGCGGCTGGTCGTTGATCTCCGCACAAGGTATGGCAAAACCCTCGGGCGTCGGTTGTACGCGCTGCAGAATCGTCTGCAGACCACGCAGAACGCCGAGCGGATTCTGCGCCGTCAGATCGATACCGGCTGTGGAGATGACGAGATGGTAGCTTTCATCCTCGCCCAGGTACTGCACGGCCGCGCTTGCCTGCCGCGTGTGTACCACCAGTCTTGGCCCTGCGGAATCTGGCTGCAGACCAAAGAGAATGCCGGTTTCGGCGCTCAAACGCTGCAAAAAACGGTCCTGTGCCCTCATCAGGCGTGGCTCGCGATACCCCTGCCACTCGACGTGCAGCCGACCATCGAGCAACAGTTGGCCGGGCATGGGATGCACCATCGCAGGTAGTGGAATTCCCTGTTCCGCATGCGCGGGCACGTCAGCACGCTGCGCCTGCATGGGCAGTGTGGAGAGCAGTAGCATCAGGGACGCAGTAAGAGCAGTACGGCGGAAACGAATCGACATCGGCCACTCCGGAAGCGGGCGTGCTTTTGCTCATACATCTGTCGCAAAGGCACTACCTGACTTAGCCTGTATCTTACCGTGACCGGCTGCCCATGCTTGTCTGGAGTCGAAGACCAGGATGGAAGCCAGGAGATCAAACGAGAAACGGCTATCCAAGGAAGGTTTTGAGCGCAGCCATCGCTGCTTCAATCTGCTCGACCGGCAATGCGTAGCCGAAGCGGAGATGGCCCTCTCCCTGGGCGCCAAAGACCGAGCCGGGAATGGTGGCGATGTGCGCCTTTTCCAGCAGGATTTCCGCTGCGGTACGACTGTTGCGATGCACCTTCTCCACATTTGGAAAAGCATAGAAGGCACCGGCCGGCATCTCGCATTCCAGCCCTGCTGCGCGCAGTCCTTGTACCAGCAGATCCCGCCGACGGCGATATTCTTCGAGTCGCATGCGAATCTCGGACTCTGGCGTCTTCAGTGCCTCCAGCATTGCAAAC
>JAKBAG010000361.1 GCA_021809235.1 Acidobacteriota bacterium | reverse complement strand
ACTCGCTCATTCCCGAGGTTCGCGATCTCTATCAGGCCTGGGTTGCGTTCACCGCCACCGACGCCCAGGGTCGCATCCTCTATCGCAGCGGCTATCTCCGTCCCGATCAGTCGCTCGACCCCAGCGCACACAGCTTCACCAATCGTCCCGTCGATGTGACCGGCGAATTCGTGGACAATCACAAGGTCTGGGCCATCCACTCCAACGCCTACGACAACACCATCGCATCCGGCAGTTCCGCTCTTGTCCGCTATCGCTTCCGCATTCCGCAGCAACTCACCGGCACGCTGCATCTCACGGCCAGTGTCGACTATCGCCATCTGCGCGAGTCCTATCTTGACCATGTTCTCGGCAGCCAGCACCCGCCCTATCCGATGGTCGTGCTGGCGTCCCAGAGCCGCACTCTGTCCTTGGGCGGCAATGCGCCATCGGCTCCGTCTGCCATGGAAAATGAGTCGGAAAATCCCGTCTGGAAGCGCTGGAACAATCTCGGCATCGCGCTGCTTGACCAGCTCCAGTATCCGCAGGCCGAATACGCCTTCCGGCAGGTGCTCAGCCTTCGTCCGGACTACAAGGACGGCTGGATCAATCTCGGACTCACCTACATCGACTGGGAGCGCTACGACAAGGCCCGCATGCCGTTGGAAAAGGCGTTGAGCCTGCACGCCCGCGATGCGCGTGCTCTTTACTACCTGGCGCTCGTTGAGCGGCGTCAGCGCCACTCGCAGCGGGAGATTGCCGATCTGCTGGACGTTGTCGCGCAGTATCCGCAATGTCGGGATGCCCGCCGCGAACTGGGCATCTCCTACTACCAGCAGCACCATCCGCAGCAGGCCATCGCTCAGTTCCGCGCCCTTCAGGCCATTGATCCGGACGACCTCGCGGCGCACTACAATCTCTCCATCCTGTATCGCCGCAGCGGGCAAAAGGAGCTGGCGCGCAAGGAAGCCGATCAGTACACCATCAAGCGCATCGATCCCGGCGCACCCACCTATTCGCTGGACTATCTGCGGCATCACCCGGAGATCTCCATCGAGAGCGATCCCTGGCACATTCACATCCAGAAGGCACTGGCCCAGCCCGCAGCCATGCACGCCGCCACCAGCTGCTCCCCTGCCACGGCAGGCAAACCCTGAAAAGAAGGAATCCCGGAACGCAATCCTGAACGCAATCCCCCAAACGCAATCCCCAAAGCGCAATCCCCAAAACGCAATCCATGATCCGGCAGGAGACTTCTTTGAACCGTCGTCGATTTCTCACATCGCTCAGTCGCACCGCGCTCGTCTATCCCTTGCAGGACCTGCTCGCATTTGCCCTGCCGCAGACCAGCCCCGCTCAGAGCACGGCTCCCGCCAAGATTGGTCCGCAGGAGCGCACCTACGATGCCGTGGCCGCGCCGCCGCCATCGGGCCCGAAGTCGCCCATCGAAGGCACTCCGCTCGGTCTCAGTTTTGTCGATGTTGCCGTCCAGTCCGGACTTAACGCCAAGACCATCTACGGCGGCCAGCTGCACAACAAATATCTGCTGGAAACCACCGGCTGCGGCGTCGCCTTCTATGACTACGATCAGGACGGCTGGATCGATCTCTTCTTCGTCAACGGCTGGCGGCTGGAGGGATTTCCGCATGGTCAGGAGCCGCATTGCAGGCTCTTCAAAAACAATCGCGACGGCACCTTTACCGACGTTTCCATCGGCTCCGGACTTGAGCTGAAGACAGGCTGGGGCCAGGCCTGCTGCATCGGCGACTATGACAATGATGGCCACGACGATCTGTTCGTCACCTACTACGGCCAGAATGCGCTCTACCGCAATCTTGGCAACGGCAAATTCCTCAACGTCACCGAACAGGCCGGACTGATCCAGCCCGGCCCCAAAATCCGCTGGAACACCGGCTGCACCTTCGTCGATTACGACCGCGATGGGCATCTCGACCTCTTCGTCGCAAACTACGTTGATCTGGATCTGAAAACCGCGCCGCTGCCCGAGGATGGTCCCTGCACCTACAAGGGCGTGCTCGTCGCCTGTGGTCCGCCGGGCCTGCCGGGCGGCAAAAACATCCTCTACCACAACAACGGAAACGGCACCTTTACCGACGTCAGCGTTAAGGCGGGCATGGGAACGGCCATCGGAACCTATGGCCTCAGCGTTGCCGCCTCGGATCTGGACGGGGATGGCTGGCCTGACATCTACGTCGCCAATGATTCCGCCCCGGCCACGCTTTATCAGAATCAGAAGGACGGAACCTTCCGCGATATTGCCGTCGAATCCGGTGCCGCGCTGTCTGCCGAAGCCAAGCCGCAGGCCGGCATGGGCGTTTCCATTGGAGACTACAACCGGGACGGCACCTTCGACGTCGTGAAGACCAACTTCGCCGGAGACACCGACTCGCTCTACACCAATCTGGGCGATGCCAACTTCGAGGATCGCACCTACCCCGGAGGTCTTGGCGTCAACACCCGTCTGCTGGGCTGGGGCGTCGGCTTTTTCGATATGGACAACGACGGCTGGCCGG
>JAKBAG010000068.1 GCA_021809235.1 Acidobacteriota bacterium | reverse complement strand
TGCAGGTTCGCTGCTGCCACAGGCGCAGGATGCAAGCCAGGCAACCCTGGCGCCACTGCTGACACGCGAGGATGGGCGCATGGACTTTGCGCAGCAGACAGCTACTGAGATCTGGAATCGCTGGCGCGGCTTCCAGCCTTGGCCTGGCGTCTTCACCGTTTGGCAGGGACGCAAGCTGATCGTGCATCGACTGCGCCCGGCAGAACTGACGGATGCAGCACAGCCAGGCGAGGTTCGCATTCTGGGGAGCGCAATGGGGCAGCGGCTGCTGGTGGCCTGCGCAGCTGGTAGTTGGCTGGAGATGGAAGAAGTGCAGATGGAAGGGCGTGGACGCGTGCGTGCGGATGAGTTTCTGCGCGGTCTGCCGGATGCGTCCGCGGTTCGATTCGGCGGGGCAGCGCAGTCAGAGGCGTAACGTTGGCCGACTCCGAACAATCCCGATCCCGCCCCATGCAGGCAGCCAGTCCAGCCCGTGTGGCGGCATTTCGCGTTTTGCAGCGCGTCAACCGGAAGCAGGAGCATGCCGATGCATTGCTGCGCGAGCTTGCTTCGGAGTCGATGCATGCGCATGATTTGGATCTGGCAACGGCGCTGGTGATGGGCGTGCTGCGCTGGCAGATTCGACTGGATACCTGGATCCGGCAGCAACTGACGCGGCCCGGTGCGCGGCTCGATGCTCCAGTGCAGGTGGCGTTGCGACTTGGCGTCTTCCAATTGAAGTTCATGGATCGGATTCCGGTGCATGCGGCGATTCACGACAGCGTGACCCTGTGTCGCATGGCCGGCCATGGCCATGCCTCGCGGATGGTGAATGCGGTGCTACGTCGGCTGGCTACCGCGCCACATCATGAAGCCGAGACGATGCAATTGGCCGGGAATGCAGCCGAACTGGCCGAGCGCTCAGCACACCCGGCTTGGCTGGTGGAGCGGTGGGTGCAAGCCTTCGGACTGGAGCAGGCGAGATGGCTCTGCGAGCACGGTCAGCAGCCGCCGCAACAAACGCTACGTCTGACAGATGTTGCTGCCAGGAGCGAACTGGCAGCGATGCAGATAGGGCTGGAGCCGTCGCTATTATTGTCCGCTGCATGCAAGCTGCAGATGGGCGAATCTGCGCTGACGCGGATTCGTCAGAGCGAAGCGTGGAAGTCAGGGCGAATTCGATCGCAGGATGAAGGGTCGCAGCTGGTGGCGGAGATTGCAGGGCATGGCCGTCGCATCCTGGACTTCTGTGCCGCTCCCGGCGGCAAGACGATGATTCTGGCAGAGCGAAATCCGGGAGCAACCGTGGATGCCTGCGAGGTGAGTCCGGCACGCGCAGAGGCGATGCGTAGCCGGCTGCGTGCGATGCAGCAGCTGCCCTGGTCGCAGCAGATTACGGTACATACAGTCGATGCTGCAACGTGGGCCGGGGAGCGGCAGTGGGATATTGTGCTGGTGGATGCTCCATGCAGCGGAACCGGAACGATCGGGCGAAATCCGGAGATTCGGCATCGGCTGCAGCCGCAGGAGTTTGCGCGACAGGCGCAGCGGCAGACGGAGCTGCTACAAGCGGCAATGCGCGCCTCTTCGCGTCGAGTGGTGTACTCCACCTGCTCGCTGGAGCGGGAGGAAAATGAGGATGTGGTACGCGCAGCTCTGGATGGACAGAGCCGGTGGAGGCAGGTATCTGCAGCGGGTGCCATGGCTGAGCTGCTGACAGAGGGACGCATAACCACGAGCGGGGTCGAATGGCTGCGGAGGGGATTGCAGGCGGATGGCTCGCTGCGGATATGTATCCGCCCAGATACCTATGGAAGCCTGATCCGGACCGACGGGTTCTATCTGGCCATTCTGGAGCGGAATTCCTGACCTCCGCCTGTGCATCTGACTTCGATCGTTCTATGTGGCAGTTGCCTGCGGTCAACGGGCAACCGTGAGCTGCACCATATCGCCGACAGCGATTCTGCTGCCGGCTGTCGGCTCCTGATGCAGGATGGTTCCAGGTAGCGTAACCGGTACGACGGGAGCCAGTCGGGAGCCAGAACCGGAGACTGCTGCAACATGAGGAATGGAGGCCTGCTCGAAGCGAACCGGGGCCAACAGGATGCCGACGCGCGTCAACTGCACGCGAATATTCGACAGCGACAGTCCGCGAAGATCGGGCATCAGGAAGCCGTTGGCTTCGCTCGTGTCGGGAACGGCGACCAGCAGGTGAATCGACGGCTGTTCGATATCCTGCGCATGGGCTGGCGGGTCCTGCGCGAGCACGGTTCCCTGGGCAACGGCATTGTCCGGTAGTTCAGCGGCAGTGCCGGTCTGAAGGCCGCTGTTGCGCAGTGCCAGGATTGCAGTGCGCTGCTGCATGCCGAGTACATCCGGAACCTGCACGCGCTGCGGACCAAGACTCTGCGCCACCCGCACCTGCCACTCCCTGCGCACGACAGTTCCCGGTGGCGGTGACTGGCTCACGATGCGTCCTGCGGGAATATCGGTGGAGTAGTACTCATGATCGACGGCAAGATTCAGGTCAAGGCCAGCGGTCTGGCTGCGGGCCTGCTCCAGCGTCATGCTGCGCAAAGCTGGAACGTGAACCTCCGCTCCGTGAATGGCAAAGTGCATGGTGAGCACAGCGAAAAGCAGGCTTGTGGCCAGCAGCGCTGCCAGCAGAAGCACGGCCTGAAAGAGATTGCGCAGTGTGCGGATCGCCATCGTGGTTTCCTGGTCGTGGACAGGCTACGGCTGTTCGCCGTCCGGAAGCTCAATCTCCGCGTGGATATCGGCATTGCCGGAGAGCATGGCGGAAACGGAGCAGTACTTGTTCTTGGAGAGCGCTACGGCGTCCTCGACTGCCTTGCGGCTGAGGATGCCGCGCACGCGATAGATGAGGCGGATCGTGGTAAAGGATCGCGGATGCTCCGCGCGTCGCTCGGCGTGTGCCGTCACAGTCAATCCGGCAAGCGGTTGACGCTTCTTCTGGAGAATGCCGACCACATCCACTGAGGTGCAGCTGCATAGGGCCATCAGTACAGTCTCTACGGGACTAGGTCCGTCGGCGTGGGCATTGCTGGTGTCGAAGATCAGGCTGTGGCCGGACTCCGAGTGTGCGGTAAAGGCCGCCGGATTGGCCTGTTCCGGGTTCCATTCGCTGCGTGCAATCATGGACAACTCCATTCAGCGCAGATTGTCGGTCTGCGGTTCGGGATGGATGAGTACTTTATAAACTTCCGGACAGGCGATCTTGAAGCGATCTTCCAGGCCAGTGATCACCTGGTGCACGCGAAGCATGGGCAGGGCATCTGGCATGGTGCAGTGGAAGCTCATCTGCAGATGATCGCCGCTGCGTTCCATGCGAATAGCATGCACGTCGAGAACCTCGGGAAAGGCCGAGGCTGTCTGGAGCAGTGCGGTTTCCAGTCGGCGGGCCTCGTTCTTTTCGTGGCTATTGGCAGCCTCGTCCAGGACAGTGGGAGCTTCAATGGTGGCCGGTTCGCTTTCAATGTGCGTGAGGACTGCGGCCAGTTCTGGGATCTCGCGCAGGATTTCAGCCTCCAGCTCGGTGACAAAGCTGTGCGCTGCCGCCAGTGTCAGATTTTCATTCAACTCCACATGCAGCTCGGCACGAAGCTTGTCTCCAAGCGACTGGATACTGACCTCATGCACGCCCACATTGTTGCGCGCGGCCACGGCGCGTACGCGGTCAAAGATGCTTTCGGTCGGGGTTTCACGCGGCACGGTGTGGATGACAACATCGGCGCGGGGAATCACGTCATGCACGGCGCGTGTGGCTGCGCGCACTAGCTGGCCGCTGTGTTCAAAGGTGAACGATCGCGGCAGCGCCAGCGTGAGATCGGCAAAGACTTCCGAGCCTGCGTGTCGAACACGCGCTTGCTCCACGGCCAGAATGCCGGGCACCGAGGCAACGGCTTCCCGGATGCGAGATTGCGTCTCTGCCGGAGCTGCATCGAGCAGGGCAGCAGTGGTTTCCAGCGCCAGATGCCAGGTAAAGCGCAGGATCATAAGCGAAACCAGGATCGCCGCCAGCGGATCGGCAAAATGCAGGGACTGGATGTGATACTTCGCTCCGGCCCAGCTGAGCGTGAGACCAACCAGGACGGCCAGTGTTGACCAGATGTCGGAGGCAAAGTGAAAGGCGTCCGTGGCCAGTGCCGGACTTTGGTACTGCGTGGCGGCATACCGCAGCGCGCGGGATCGCCACCAGTCCACGGCAATCGAGGTGAGCAGCACAAGCACCGGCCAGAGTGAGTGTTGCAAATGCGTACCACCGGCAAGAATCTTATGGATGGCCTCGGAGAGAATCCATACGCAGGAGATGGCCATGAGAACGGCTTCCAGAAACGAGGAGAGATTCTCAAACTTGGCATGGCCGTAAGTGTGGTCCTCGTCGGCTGGCTTGTCTGAGATGCGCACGGAGACAAATGTGATGGCAGCACCGGCCAGATCCAGCCCGGAGTGCGCCGCATCCGACAGTACGCCCAGCGACCCGCTGAGCAGTCCTGCGGTCAGCTTGAGCACCGTCATGACTGCAGCGGCCAGCAGCGAAGAGAGCGCGACTTTGCGCTTGTATTCGGTGCCTCGATCTGCTGCAGTCATTTGGATGGAGGTCGACATGGGAATCTCAGGCTATCGCTTACGGATGAAATTGGCCAGTGCGAGAAGTTGGAATGTCCGTATCTGCAGAGTCATCGGTAGTGTTGCGGATGGCCGTGAAGAGCCCTGCAATCCCAAACGAATAGGGTGTCCACTGGCACTGGTGGAAGCCTGCTGCCTGCATCATGGCCAGCATCTGCTCCGGGACGGGGAACCGATGTACCGAGTCTGGCAGATATTCGTAAGGTCCGGCCTGCCCGTAAAGGAGGCGACCAATAGCCGGTAGAATGCGGCGAAAATAGAACTGGTAGAGCCTGCCAAAGATGCCATCGGGCTCACTGAAGTCAAGAATGCCCAGCTGCCCGCCAGGACGCAGAACCCGGGCAAACTCACGCAGGCCGCCATCATAGCTGGCAAGGTTGCGGAAGCCGAATGCCGTGGTGATCAAATCGACGGAGGCATCAGGGAGCGGCAGATGCAGGGCGTCGGCTTCAATGGCAACGGCGCCGTGGCCACGAAACTTGTCGGCTCCGCGACGCAGCATCTCATGCGCAAAGTCGATAGCCAGTATCGGATGTTTCTGCGGTGATTGCGGGCGATGGCGCAGCAGGGCCATGGTCATGTCCCCGGTGCCACAGCAGAGATCAACCACGACAGCAGTCGGCTGCACCAGCGTAGTGCGGAAATGGCGCGCTGTGCGGCGCCACCAGATGCGATCGATATTCGCAGAAAGTATATGATTCAGCAGATCGTATTTGGGCGCGATGGAGTTAAACATAGCGCGCACTGACCGGGCTGCGCTCTGCTCGTCCTGTGCTCCTGCCGGCTGCGCGCCGGAGGCAGGCGTGGGGCCGCTCATGCGGACACACCGGTATTGCCTGCGGCAGCCATCCGGAGCATGGTCTGTGTGGCACGCATCAGCTCCTCCTGTGAGACATCCTCGGCCACGGTGGCATCACCGATGCCGACTGGAAGTACGTAACGGCGCAGTTTGCCTAGATGCTTCTTGTCGCGTGCCGTCAATGCAACCAGCGCGTGCGCCCGCAGTCGCAGAGATGGAAATGGTCCGTAGCGCAGGATGGCGTCCTGCATTCTGCGGTGCTGGCTGGCGGTGATGGTTCCGCGTTCCAGCGCAACCTCCAGAGCAACGATGGTGCCCCATGCAACAGCTTCTCCGTGCAGCAGTTTGCGATAACCGGTGGCTGCCTCCAGCGCATGCCCCAGAGTGTGACCGAGATTCAGAATCATACGCAGACCGCTCTCGCGCTCATCGGCACCCACTACGTCGGCCTTCATGCGAATGGAGGCGGCAACTACCTTCTGCAGCACCTTCGGATCACGCTGCAGCAGCGCGTCGGAATGAGATTCCATGATGCGGAACAGGGCTGAGTCACGGATGATGCCTGCCTTCAGGCTCTCGATCAGACCGGCGCGCAGCTCCCGATCCGGCAGTGTAGACAGCAGCTGCAGATCGGCAACAACAACCTGAGGATGATGAAAGGCGCCGACCAGATTTTTCCCTTCCGGTAGGTTCACGCCGGTTTTGCCGCCGACCGAAGAGTCCACCTGCGCCAGGAAAGTTGTGGGAATCTGCACAAAGCGGATACCGCGCATGTAGATGGCAGCCAGAAAGCCGCCCACATCCCCGACGATGCCGCCGCCAAAGGCAATCAGCAGGGAACTGCGATCCGCACCGGCGGAGGCCAACTGACGGCAGAGTTTTTCCATGCTGGCCAGCGTTTTGTAACGCTCGCCTGCAGGCAGAAAAAGCACTGTCGGCGGGGTGGAAAAGCTCTGCAGAAACGTAGTGGACCACAGGGCCCATATCTCTGGCGAGGTGAGCACAAAGGTGCGTTGCGGCAGCCGACTGAGTTTCGGATCGTCCGCGCTGGAGCGAAGTGATTTTTCCAGCAACGGGACAAGCTTTTGCAGCAGTCCATGGCCCAGGTAAACAGGATAAGCAGCCGACGGGGTACGCACTTGGATGGTCTGCATATATTTATCGTATCGCAAGGATAGTGGTCATGCAGAGGTCACAGCAGCCAGGCAATGATAGGCTCGAAATCGATGACGATTTCGGGTTCTTTTGAAGCGATCCATGTGGATTTTCTAGTTCTGGGTGCAGGTGTTGCCGGGCTGCGGGCAGCCCGGCAACTGGCGGACCGGGGTACGGTACTGCTGGTGGCCAAGGATGCTGTTGCCGAATCCAACACGCATTACGCGCAGGGTGGAATTGCCGTCGCCATGGATGGAGATGCGGATGTTGCGCTGCATCTGGAGGACACGGTTGCGGCCGGCGATGGGCTGGTTTTTCGACCTGCGGCTGAGGCACTGGTGAACGATGGGCCGCTTCGTGTGGCAGAGCTGATCGGATGGGGAGCGCGTTTCGATCGTGAAGGTGGGGAGTGGATGCGTACGCGCGAAGGCGCACACAGCCGCGCCCGTATTCTGCATGCCTTCGGAGATGCGACCGGCGCTGAGATGGGTCGCGCGCTGCGGGAGCAGGTGCGCACACATCATCAGGTGCGCATTGCCGAGCGGCAGATGGCCGTAGCCCTGCGCCAGCAGGATGGACGTGTGGTGGGTGCCGATCTGCTCGACGAGAACGGACAGGTGCACAATGTCCGTGCAAAGGCTACCCTGCTGGCCACCGGTGGTGCCGGACAAATCTATTGTGAGACCACAAATCCCACTGTTGCCACCGGCGATGGCATTGCACTTGCATTGCATGCGGGAGCCGAACTGGCAGATATGGAGTTTTACCAGTTTCATCCAACGGCCTTGCATCTGGCCGGTGCGCCGCGATTTCTTCTCTCCGAGGCATTGCGTGGTGAGGGAGCACAGCTGGTGAATGAGCGGGGTGAGCGCTTCATGCGGCGCTATCATTCGCTTCTGGAGTTGGCACCGCGCGATGTGGTGGCACGTGCGATCGTGCAGGAGAGCCTTGCCGGAGATTTCGATCATCAGCAGAAAATTTATCTGGATATGCGATCGGCTCCGGGCATTGTCTGGAGCGAGCGATTTCCTACGATCAGTGCCGAGCTCGCCCGCTATGGACTCAGCCTGTCGAAGGATCGGATTCCCGTATACCCGGCAGCGCACTACCTGATGGGTGGAGTTCGGACCGATCTGGCAGGTAGAACGACGGTTCCGGGGCTCTATGCCGCAGGAGAAGTGGCAGCAACCGGAGTGCATGGCGCCAATCGTCTGGCTTCGAATTCTCTGCTGGAAGGGCTGGTCTTCGGTGCTCGTGCTGCTGAGGCAATGCTGGCAGATTCGGAGTTGTTACCGGCACTGAGCAAGGACGTAATCTTTGATTCAGAAGCTACCAGGAAAGCTGCTGCAGAGGAGGATCTTCGATTTGCGGCCGAGTGCACTCCTCGCATGCAGCAAATGTTGTGGAGCGCCGCTGGACTCTTCCGTGAGGAAGCCACGATGCGTCGCGCATTAGCGGAGTTGGAGACGATGGCGGCAGAGTTGCAGCAGCGCTGCCGTGCATGCATGCCATGGCGTGAGGGTCTGGAAGCGATGTCGATTACCGTCGTTGGCCGTGCTGTGCTGGAGTGTGCACTGGCCCGCAAGGAAAGCCGCGGAGCGCATGCACGGCTGGATCATCCGAAGAAGCTACCGGAGTATGAGAATCGCCATACCCTCTTTTCTCTGGCGCAGAGGGTTCACTTTGAGCGGTGGTAGAGCGCGCGGCTACCGGGACGGGGTTGCAATCCGAGGCATTGCTGCCGCACTGGGAGTTCGATTCATGCTGGAAATTCCATCCAGCCAGCGCGTGAAGGTGCTGGCAGCATTTGGATCGTCCTCGAAGGGCAATTGTAACCAGGCTGCAGTTTTATGAGTCGCCACCTGTTCGTATGCTGCAGGACGCGGAGCGCCGTTCGAGAACAGCCAGAGTGAGGGAACGCTGATCGCGGCAGCATCGTGCTCCAGATCATAGCGGTCCGGCTGCAGCAGATGCGCCGGAACCAGCCGGCTTCGCGGATCGTGCCAGAGCGCGTCGAGTGGATGCGTGATGGGCTGGTCCAGGATGATGCCGCCAATCAGGGGTGAGTCGCTGCCCAGCTGCGCGGCCAGATCAGCCCCAATGCCAGAGCCCCAGACCAGAATGGCGCCGTGAGGAATATGCTTGGTGTTGGCCAGCCAGTAGAGAGCAGCAAGCGAATCATGGCGAAGCTGTTTTTCCGAAGGCTTGCCGTTGCTGCTTTTGCCGTATCCACGATAATCGAGGGCGAATACGTTCTGGTTCATCGTGTGCAGCCATGCGTCCAGCGGGAGGGTGTCGGCGAGGTCGCCGTCTGCTCCATGCAGAACCAGTACCGCGGATCGGGGAATGGATTCTCTGTTAGGAATCCACCATGCGGTCAGATGGGTGACGCCTGTCTCGTCCGCGTCCAGATGAATCCACTGGAAGGGCAGGGAACGACTGGCGGGAGTAAGCTCCACAGTGCGCGCAGGATGGTAGAGCAACTGCCAGCTTCCCTGCCAGTAAAGATAGCCAAACAATGCCCAGGCACAGACCACGACAGCCACCAGCGTGAGAGCAAAGGCGCGCAGAAGCCAGCGCAGCGGAACGTTGGGGAATCCAGGGTCAGGACGGCGCGGATCAAAGGACAGCTCCTGCCAGCTTGTGCGATGCGGGGGCTGCTGCTGGGCGGCACGCTGCGAGGCTTTCTGTTTCCTGTGTTTGGAGCTTTTGGGTGGCATGGCTAGTCTGACGATTGGCCTGTAGAAGCAGTGATTCCAGGACAGTATGCTCATCCGTAAGTTGCATGCCGGAGGCGCAATTGAGTAGCCCCCGGCATGCGGGTGCTAGTAGTGAACGATGGCGGAGAATGAGGCAGGAACAAGACTGGCACCACCTACCAGTGCACCGTCAATCTCCTCCTGCCCCAGCAGTGAGGAGGCATTGTCCGGCTTGACCGACCCTCCGTAGAGGATGCGCATGCCCTGGGCAATCTCGCTGCCCAGAATGGCTGCTACCTCGGCGCGCACAATGCGGTGGGCATCAACGGCCATCTCTGGCGTTGCGGTTTTGCCGGTGCCAATGGCCCATACCGGTTCATAGGCGATGACGATGGGCGCTGCCTGCTCTGCGGTGATGCCGGCAAAGCCACGCTGGATCTGGGTCTTGAGCACGCTGGCTGTATCCCCGGCCTCGCGCTCGGCAAGCGATTCGCCAATGCAGACTACGGGTACAATGTCGTGCTTCAGAGCGGTGTGCAGCTTGCGGTTTACGATCTCATCACTTTCTGCAAAGTATTGGCGACGCTCGGAGTGGCCAATCAGCGTGTGCGTAGCCCCGACCGACTTCAGCATCAGCGGCGAAGTCTCCCCGGTGTATGCGCCTTCGTCTGCGAAGTGCATGTTCTGCAGGCCAGCGCGAATCTCCGTTCCTGCCAGGGATGCAACCACGGTGGCCAGCGAAGTGACGGATGGAAACAGGGCAATCTCATCCCGTGTGTGGCCAGCGACCAGCGGGAGAAAGGCATCGATAAAGGCCTTGGACTCGGCCGGGGTTTTATACATCTTCCAGTTCGCAGCTATAAGCGCTTTCCGTGACATGCTGTGTTGCTCCTCTCACTTTGATTGTATCGGAGCAGTGTTGCCGGGGGGGAAGCCGTCGCCGGATACGTCGTCAGTCCGATGTCTCCGTCGGACGCGAAGCCTCATCCAGCAGATGCAGGAAGGATTGGTAGTGTCGGCCGGTGGCCTGTGTCATGGCAATCTCGCAGGTGCGGCTACTGGAGTAGCAGGATTGTGGCTTGCAGGACTCGATCTGCCGGGCCATCGGCTCCGTGGCAGCCGCTGTCAGTGCGGGAATCAGAAAGCCCCTATCTCCGGCAAAGGCGCAGCAGCCGCTGTGCTCCGGAATGACGACGTGGGCGGCGCAGGATTCCGCAATGGTGGTAAGCGGCTTGGTGAGCTGCATTTTGACGACCGAACAGACCGGGTGAAGCGCAACTGTGGCGGCCAGTGGTTGTAGCCTCAGGCGTGGAAGCAGAAACTGCTGCGCGAAGGCAATGCTGTCTAGGATTCGCAGCTGATCCCAGAGCGGCTGTGTCTCCGATGACAGGTAAGGCCGTGCCGACTGCAGGCCCAGCGTGCATGGGCTGTTATCCACTGCAACCGGAATCCGCCCCTGCTGCGTCCATGCGTGAAGCTGGCGAACGGTGTGGTCGAGTGCAATGCGATGCGCCGCGGTGAAGCCTTTGGACGAGTATGGAACACCGCAGCAGGTGCCCGCAGCGCTGGGCGGAAGTTGCAGTCGCACCCCTGCTCGCATAGCCAATCGCATTGCCACCTGGTGCAACGGTTCTGCTGTCTGGTCCTTATCACTCGCGGGCAGCGAAGACAACGGCTGAGGCCCCATCATGCGATGGATGCAGGAGGGAAACCAGAGCACATCGCCGACACTGGTTGCTGCGGTCTCGGCAGTGCTTCCAGACCTCACGATCGGTCGGGCTGCCGGGGGCATCTGTGCCGTCCATTGCCAGAACTGCTCCTGAAAGAGTCTCTGGCTGACACGGCTGATGGCCTGCGTCAGACCTTGAAGTCGGCGCTGGCCGACAGCGCGCTCCAGCAGATGACCGGCGCGCAGTGCGCTCCGTACGGCTGCTTCGGCGAGGGAAAAGTTGCGGGCTGAAGCTTCCGCTATCCATCGGGCCAATGCAGAGTGTCGGCTGGCACGCAACCGTCGCGTGAGCTGACCGGTATCGATCTTCACGGGGCAGTCGATGGCGCACAGCCCGTCCACGGCACAGCTGTCCAACGCCATGAATGGGAAATCCCGTTCGAGGGCATCTTTTCGTTCCGACTGGTGCGTTGAAAGTCGAGCCATCTCTCGCCGGACCACGATGCGCTGGCGAGGTGTGAGCGTGAAGTCGCGGCTGGGGCAACTGGGCTCGCAGTAGCCGCATTCGATACATTTGTCCACCTCTTCCTCGACGATGGGAAAGTCCTTGAGGTGATCCAGATGTGCGAGTGGATTCGGGTTCAGGATGACGCCGGGATTCAACAGACCGTCGGGATCGGCAAGCTGCTTGAGCTGCTGCATGATCTGCAGCGCCTCTGGCCCCCATTCCGCTTCCACAAAGGGTGCCATGTTTCTGCCCGTACCATGCTCGGCTTTCAATGCACCCTGGTAGCGTTGCACAACAAGATCCACCAGTGCATCAATGAAGCGGCGGTAGCGATCTATCTCCTGATTGTTCTGGAAGCCCTGGGTCAGCACAAAGTGGAGATTGCCATCCTTAGCGTGGCCAAAGAGAATGGCCTCGCGATATCCGTGCTGATCGAGCAGTGTGCGTAACTCAAGTGCGGCATCGGCCAGTTGCTCCACGGGAAAAGCAACGTCTTCAATAATCACGGTGGTACCGCGCGCCCGCACCGCCCCCACGGACGGAAACATCCCTTTGCGCATCTTCCAGAGCTGGGCCTGCGTTACAGGATTGCGTGTCAACGTAGCGGGACTCAACAGTGGCAGTCCGCGACAGGTCGCATCCACATGCGCCTGCTCGGAGCCAAACTCTTCCTCGGAGGCGTACTGGAACTCGACCAGCAGTGCAGCTGCCTCCGGCGGCAGTTCGGAAATCGCAGGCGGTACTCCCGGCTGTTCCTGGACCGAGCGCAGGGCTGCTCGATCCATCAGCTCCAGTGCTGCAGCCCCGGCCTCGCGCAACGGCACTATCGCTGCGCAGGCCGTGCGAAGATCGGCAAACAATAGCAGACCGGTGTACTTGACGGGTTTGTCCGGCACCGTCTCCAGAACGGCCTCGGCGATCCATGCCAGCGTTCCCTCGGCACCGATCAGCAGATGCGCAAAGATGTCGATTGCGCGCTCATGGTCGAGAAAGGCATTCAGGCTGTAGCCGGTGGTGTTCTTGGTGCGGTACTTGCTGCGGATGCGCTCGACCAGTGCGGGTTGGGC
>JAKBAG010000360.1 GCA_021809235.1 Acidobacteriota bacterium | reverse complement strand
CTGCCGCGCAAGCCTGGTATGAGCCGCGATGATCTGCTGCATACCAACTTCAAGATCATGTCCGATGTGGTTGCCAAAGTTGTGGCCCAGTCCCCGGAAGCCATTCTGATCATCGTCTCCAACCCGCTGGATGCGATGGCGCAGGCTGCCTTCCGCCAGTCTGGCTTCAACCGCGAGCGCGTGATCGGCATGGCTGGCGTGCTGGACTCGGCACGCTTCCGCACATTCATCGCGGAAGAACTGAATGTAAGCGTGGAGAACGTGACGGCATTTGTGCTGGGCGGACACGGCGACACCATGGTTCCGCTGGCTCGCTACTCCACCGTCGCCGGTATTCCGATCACTGAGCTGATCCCGGCCGACCGGCTGGAATCGCTCATCCAGCGCACCCGCGACGGCGGTGCCGAGATTGTGAAATACCTGAAGACCGGCAGCGCTTACTATGCCCCTTCGGCAGCGACAGTTGAGATGGTCGAGGCCATTCTCAAGGACAAGAAGAAGATCCTGCCCTGCGCTGTCTATCTGCAGGGCGAGTACGGCATCGACGGCTACTACATCGGTGTGCCTTGCAAGCTGGGTGCAGCCGGACTGGAGCAGATCGTCGAGATCAAGCTGACGGCTGAAGAGGACGCAGCGCTGAAGAAGAGCGCGGCGGCTGTCAAAGAGCTGTGCGCGGTGATCGGCGTCTAAGCGCGAGCTTTCGCCCAATCCAGGGAAGGCTGCCTTCGGGCAGCCTTCTTCCGTTTCCAGCGCAGGCTGCACGTCATTCTTTCGATGGATGCCATTCTCCATCCTTCAGCCGTTGCCATGGCCGGGCTGCATCCGGCAAAGTCAGAGAGATTCCGCAATTCCCCGTCCGCTTCCCCCGGATTTCGCCTCCAGCCATCCGATTTAACGGACGAATCTGCATCACCGGAGAGGTCTCTTTGTACCAGCGTCTGCGCACGTCGATTCCTTCGCTCGTCCTTCTGCTTCTGGGCACTTTTGCCGCAATCCTGGTGACTTCGCTTTCCCTGCCGTGCCGGGCACAACCGATGCACACAGTGGCAAAGTCCTCCACGACGAAACCATCCACCCATCCGGTGACCGTTGCCGTCTATGACCGGACGCGACTCGATACCTGGCAGTGGTTTGCCGCGCCGGGCTACAGCGAGACCTATCCCTACACCGAATCGCTGCTGCGGCTGAGCCTGGCACAGAGCACACGCCACTGGAACTGGATGGCGGAGATTTCCCAGCCGGCGGTGCTGGGTCTGCCGACAGATGCGGTCTCGGCCAATCTGGCACAAGGGCAGCTGGGGCTGGGCGGCACCTACTACGCGGCAAGCGGAAACAACAGTGAACCTGCCGCGGCATTCTTCAAACAGGGATTTCTACGCTATCGATTTGATCGCCCGGATTCCTCCCTGCGGCTGGGACGCTTCGAGTTCGTGGAGGGTGTGGAGCTGGCGCCGAAGAATCCAACGCTCCTCTGGCTGCAGAATAATCGCATCCAGCAGCGGCTGGTGGGCAACTTCGGCTTTACCAATGCACAGCGCAGCTTTGACGGCATTGAGGCCCATCTGGGCCTCGACCACAGCGATCTCTATGCCTTTGCCGGACGCGCCGATCAGGGTGTCTTCAATATGAACGGCAATCCGGAGCTGAACGTGGATCTTCAGTACCTGGCTCTGTCACGACTGAATGCCAACGGTCACATTCTCTGGAGGGTCTTTGGAATTGCCTACCACGATGGACGTACCGGGCTGACCAAGACGGACAATCGTCCACTGCCGGTGCGTGCTGCTGACCACAAAAACATCCGCATCGGCACCTATGGCGGCGATGTGGCCATCAGCGCGCCTCTGGGCCGGGGCAATGCCGACCTTATGGTCTGGGGCGCTGTGCAGAGTGGTTCCTGGGGTATGCAATCCCATTCCGGCAGCGCGGTGGCTGCCGAAGGGGGCTACCAGTGGAGTCATGTGGCATCCGCTCCCTGGCTGCGTGCCGGATACTACCAGGGGAGCGGGGACAACAACCCGAACGATAACAAGCACACGACATTCTTCCAACTGTTGCCCACTCCTCGTGTCTATGCGCGCACGCCTTTCTATAACCTGATGAACAACCAGGACACGTTTGTGCAGGCCGTGGACCGTCCCGCCAGGCACTGGGAGCTGCGCAGCGACCTGCACTGGATTCAGCTTGCGGCCAACAACGACCTTTGGTATCAGGGTGGTGGTGCCTTCGACAACAAGGTTTTTGGCTATGTGGGACGGCCCAGCAACGGCCACAGCACCTTTGCGTCTCTTTGGGACATCTCCTCGGACTGGCAGGCCACGCACACACTTGCGCTCAACTTCTACTACGGCCATGCGTGGGGTAAGAGCGTGATTGCCGACATTTATCCTGTGGATCGGAATCTGCAATTCGGCTATGCCGAGTTGGTCTGGCACTTCGAGCGTCCGTTTGGCTTGCAGCACTGACTCCACCTCCCAGGAAAATGGATGGAAAACAAAACCGCGTTGGGCTTAGCGCCCA
>JAKBAG010000359.1 GCA_021809235.1 Acidobacteriota bacterium | reverse complement strand
ACATAGTAGGCCTCATCAATGGCCTCCTGGACATCGCCGCGCGTCTCTGCAAGCACCTTACCCATCTCGCGCGTCATCTCCTGCGCGTACTTCTCCTTGCGGTCGGCCAGCAACTGCCCCGCGCGGAAGAGAATCTCGGCACGCTTGGGAGCCGGCACCAGTCTCCAGCTGGCAAATGCATGCTTGGCTGCTTGCACTGCCAGAGCTACATCCTCGGCGTTGGAAGCTGGAAACTCACCCACAACATCCCTGTGGTCCGCTGGATTCATATTGAGCAGCGTCCTGCCGCTCCGCGACGGCAGCCACTTGCCGCCAATCAGATTGTGATACTGCTGTGTACTCACGTCTTCCCCCTTTGATTTCCCGTTCCAACCTCTATATCTGGACAGTCTTCATAGTAAATGAATGGGAGTCCTCCACTTCGCGCCACAACACACGCCGCTATTCCCTCTGAAATATCTCAATTCCCAGCCTGCCACTCTCAGTTTGTTCTCACGCAATCATCCACAGCCAGCCGTGCGAAGGAAACTGGTGCTGCATTTACAATCCCTATATGGGATACGTGTTGAACTGCCGCACGCCGGCATGCCGCACTCGCCCGCAATGGAGGTATTCCCGCTTATGACCACTCCGGCTCGAGACAGAAACGAACAGCGGAAGCTGCCCATGATGCCTATTCGTGACATGGTTATCTTTCCCTTTATGGTTACGCCGTTCGTTGTTGGCCGGGAGTCCAGCGTTCGCGCACTGGAGGAGGCTCTCAGCGGTGACCGCAAAATCTTCCTGGCTACGCAGCATGATGCCGGTGTAGACGAGCCCACCGTCAAGGACATCTATCAGGTTGGCACCATCTGCAACATCGTGCAGAGTGTGCGCATGCCGGATGGCAACATCAAGGTTCTGGTCGAGGGCATCGAGCGGGCAAAGGCATCTGAAATTGTTGACAGTGACGGTTTCTTCGTCGCCACGCTGCGGCGTCCACGCGCCTCGGTGGAAGTTACAACCGGGCTTGAGCAGCTCATGCAGCGCGTCACCGGGCAGTTTGAAAATTATGTCAAGCTGCAGCAGTCCCTCAACTATGAAACAATGATTGCCGGTGTACGGCTGGACGATCCTGCCCGCCTCAGTGATGTGATTGCTGCCAATCTCCAGATTGGCATTGAAGAAAAGCAGGAATTGCTTGGCATCTTCGATGCCGCTTCACGTCTGACCCGCATTGCAGACATTCTGGACATCGAAATCGAAAAGCTCGATCTCGATCGCACAGTTCAGTCACGCGTCAAGCGGCAGATGGAGCGGGCCCAGAAGGAGTATTACCTCAACGAAAAAATCAAAGCGATTCAAAAGGAACTGGGCCGCGGCGAAAAAAATGAGTTTGAAGAGCTGAAGAAAAAGATTGAAGCCTCCGGCATGCCCAAGGATGTAATGGAAAAGGCGACTCAGGAGCTCAAGAAGCTCGAAGCCATGCCGCCTATGTCCGCAGAATCCACTGTGAGCCGCAACTATCTGGACTGGCTGTTGGCGGTGCCGTGGAAAAAGCGTTCGCGGGAAACCCGTTCTGTCGATCATGCCGAAAAGGTGCTGAACGAGGATCACTACGGGCTGGAAAAAATCAAGGAGCGTATCCTCGAGTTTCTCGCCGTGCGGCAGCTGGTTAAAAATCCCAAGGGATCAATCCTCTGCTTCGTCGGGCCTCCGGGCGTGGGCAAAACATCCCTGGGCATGTCCATTGCAAAAGCAACGGGACGAAAGTTTGTACGTCTTTCGCTCGGTGGTGTACGCGATGAAGCCGAGATCCGAGGACACCGCAGGACCTACATCGGTGCGCTGCCCGGACAGATCATTCAATCGATGAAGAAGGCTGGAACACGGAACCCGGTATTTCTTCTCGATGAGGTCGACAAGATGTCCTCGGACTTTCGCGGCGATCCAGCATCGGCACTGTTGGAAGTGCTGGATCCGGAGCAGAACACCACATTTCAGGATCACTACCTGGACGTGGACTACGACCTGTCCGACGTGCTTTTCGTAGCCACGGCGAATGTACTCCACACCATCCCTGCGCCCCTTCAGGACCGCATGGAAATCCTGCGCCTGCACGGCTATACCGAGACCGAAAAACTGGAGATTGCGCGGAATTATCTGCTTCGCAAACAGCGCGAGGCCACTGGGCTCACGCTCAAAAACATCCAGTTTCAGGATGGCGCGATTCTGGCTATCATCCGCTACTACACGCGCGAAGCTGGCGTCCGCAACCTGGAACGGGAGATCGGCAACGTCTGCCGCAAGGTTGCGCGTCGCGTCGTCAAACATGGTGCCAAGCACAAGGAAACCATTACGGCGGAAAACATCTCTGAGTTTCTCGGTGTGGCCAAGTTCCGCGACTCGGAAGTACACGAACAAAACGAAGTCGGACTCGTTACAGGACTGGCCTGGACGGAAGTTGGCGGCAGCATCCTCACCACCGAGGTTCAGGTGCTGGACGGCAAGGGTAAACTCACCATCACCGGCCAACTCGGCGATGTCATGCAGGAATC
>JAKBAG010000067.1 GCA_021809235.1 Acidobacteriota bacterium | reverse complement strand
ATCTCTACCGCAATCTCCGCAATGGGCGTTTTGAGGAAGTCACCGACAAGGGCGGTCCGGGAATCCTGGAGAATGCTCCCGCGCGCGGCTGTGCCTTTGGGGACTTCGACAACGACGGCGACATCGACGTCGTCGTCAACTGCATCAACTGGCGACCTCAGTTACTCCGCTGCGACTCCACCTGGAAGCGCAACTGGATCAAGATTCGCCTCGTCGGCACCAAGTCCAATCGCTCCGGAATCGGCAGCAAGGTTATTGTCACGGCCCAGACGGATCCCAAGGCGCCGCATCCGCTCGTGCAGACCGATGAGCTGCGCAGCGGAGGCAGCTATTTTTCGCAGAATGATTCCCGCATGCACTTCGGTCTTGACCAGGCAACACGCGTGCTCCAGGTGGAGGTGCACTGGCTCAGCGGGCAGGTGGATCGCTTCCGCGATCTGGAGGTGAACCGGCTCCATGTCCTGCAGGAAGGCGGCACGATCCTGCAATCGGTAACGCTCTCCCCGGCTCGATCCGTGCCCACAAGTGGGAGTCACAGCGGATGAATTGTCTTCGGACTGCCAGTCTGTTTGCTCTTGCCTGGGCCGCCTCGGCTCTCGGAGCGCAGTCACCAGTGCCCACGCAGTCTCCGGAAGCCGCGGCACAGCAGCCAGCCGCCGTCTGCCCCTGGCTCACGCTGGGCACGGTCACGCGACTCTTCCACCAGCCTGCCGTCGTGCAACTGGAACAGGCTTCCGATGCGAACAGCGGTCGCTGCCTCTTTTATGCCCCTCCAGCGGCTGGAGTCGCTGCTCCTTTGCTCCGGCTCACCCTTGATACCCATCCACTGACTGGCTGCAGCGGCCATGTCCAGCAGTTGACGGGTATTGGCAATCATGCCGAAGAGTGCGTCCTCACCAGCGGCTCTACTGCAACAATACGTATCCTCGGCCAGGTGCGCGACCACTGGTTCGTGCTGGACGCTACGGGACTGCCGGAAGCGAGTCTGCACAATCCCCCATCCCGATGGGCTGATAGTTCCACCCTGCCCACTCTGCTGGAACTGGCCGCCGAGCAGGTTGCAGATAACCTCTACTGAGCCTGCTGCGGCTGGCTCGCGAGTCGTGGAGCCTGGCGAAGCATCTCCTGCACCGGACATTGCTCCGCATGGCAGATCTCGCGACGGGCCAGCAGATGCAGCGCGCGCTTGCGCTCCTCGCTCAGGGCAAAGCACTCGAGAATCCGCTGCCGAATCTCGCCGACTGCATCCAGCCACTCGCCCATTTCGGGATCAAGCAGGGCGTCAATCTCTTCGCGAAGCCGTTGCGCCAGTGCTGGACTTTTTCCCGCCGTTGAAATTGCAATCTGCAACTCGCCGCGCCGCACCACCGAGGGATAGAAAAAATCGCAGTCCGGCGGATCATCAACAGAGTTGCACAGAATCTGTCGAGCGCGCGCGGCTTCGGCTACGGCATGGTTCACTTCCTTGCGATCCGTACCCGTAATCACCAGGAACTTTCCCTCCAGATCACTGGCTGCAAATTCGCGTTGGATCCAGTGAATCCTGCCCTCGATGGCAGCCTGCTCCACCGATGTCTGCGCCTGTGGGGCCACCACTGTCACTGCGGCTCCTGCGCGCAACAGGCTTTCCACCTTCGGGGCGGCAATGCTTCCAGCACCCACCACCAGGCAGGCCCGACCCTCCAGCTTCAGATACATCGGGAACATTTCCATCGCACTTCGCTCCTGTCAATCTTTGGAATACCGCTTCAGGCCTCAGCCATTGCGATTGCCTCGCCTACCAGCAGAATGGTCGGGGCCGGCAGCGACTCAGTCTCTGCCAGTTCGCCCAGCCGCAGACGCTTAGTCTGCTGCGTCGGATGGCCGGCACAGGAGACCAGCAGCACTGGTGTCGTGGTACTCCAGCCCTTGTCCACCAGCTCTCGCTGCATTCCTGCATAGTCGCTGCCCGGCATGTATCGCACCAGCGTCGTGGATCGGTGCCCATGCTGCTCGGCCTCGTCACGCTCCTCGGCATGATGTCCAGACTCCAGTACCAGCCGCGATGCGCCTCCACGGTCCGTCATGGAAAAGCCAGCTGCCGCCGCTGCCGCCAGCGCTGCCGTCACTCCCGGAACCACAACAAACGGAACCTTGGCCTGCCGCAGTGCGCGAATCTCTTCCCCGGCCCGACCAAAGATCAGCGGATCACCACTCTTCAGCCGGACCACAATCCGTCCTGCCCTGGCTTGCGCAATCAGCATGGCATGAATCTCCTGCTGCGTGATCCGCTTATTGCCGCAGCGTTTGCCCACGTTGATCACTTCTGCCGCAGTGTGCGCTTCGGCCAGCACCGCAGGGCTGACCAGATCATCATGCAGAATCACATCCGCGGACTGCAGCAGTTGATGGGCACGCCGCGTCAGAAGTTGCGGATCGCCCGGTCCTGCTCCGGTCAAATACACCGCTCCGGGACGAATCTCCATCTGGCAGCCTCCCTTTTGCCAATCTCTGTTCTGCGTTCGTCGTACGATTGTGTCTGTCTCCTCACTCACTATGCTGCGGACTCCTGGCCACGATGCGCAACACGATGGCCCCGTCTTTACTCTCCAATTGGAAGGGGGTGGTCTGTGCTGGCACTGCTAGCGCCGTGTGCTCTGGCCATGGAATCGACCCTCCATCCTGCCCGATTGCCTCCACCCTTCCGGACTGGCAGAAGAGATACCACAGTCCCGCCTGTGTCTCCTCACCGGCAAGCATATCCCCACTCACCATTCCGTGGACATGCATGCGCTCGATTCGGAAGTACGCGCAGTCCACCAGAATTTCACGATCCCCCTGTGACCGCACCGGCACCTTCCCGGCTCCGGTGGTCAACTTAAGCGCCCCTAGCGACTCGCGAATATGGAGTGCGCGCGGCCTGCCGTAGTCATACAGCCGATAGGTCACATCGCTGTTCTGCTGCGTTTCCAGCAGTACGGCTCCTGGCCAGATGGCATGCACTGTGCCCGCATCCACAAATACCGTCTCGCCGGCCGCCACCGGCAGCACGTTCAGCAGATCTTCCAGCGTATGATCCCGCAGGCTGGACTCAATCCTCGCCAGGCTCGCTCCTGCCTTCAACCCGCATGCCACCTTGGCGTCGGCAGAGGCCTCCAGGGCATACCAGCACTCCGTCTTGCCTCGTGGCTGCCCTTGCCGCTGCGCCAGCTCATCGTCCGGATGCACCTGGACACTGAGCTTCTCCTGCGCAAACAGAATCTTGATCAGCAGCGGCGATCCAAGGCCATCGTTGCCGTCGCCCAGCATCGCCTTCGCATGCACAGTGCAAATCGCCCGGAGGCTTTGCCCCTTCAACGGGCCGCTGAGGGCTGTGCAGTCGTCGCCGCTCAACCAAACCTCCCCAATCGGCTCAGTCAAATCATCGCTCGGAAACCATGGGGCAAGATTGCGTGTACCCCAGATGCGGGGAACCATCCGCGGCTCCAGCGCAAAAGGAGATAGGGAAGGCATGGGTTGGCTCACTTCACCAGTGTATGACCATCGCCGGGCAAAGCGCGCGGCCTTCGCTCGGGCTGGGCAAGCAGAAAAGCCGCCGAAGCAATACACTGCTTCGGCGGCCGGACTTTCATGGAGTTGCTGTTAGCGGTGCGCGCCTCCACCCCCATGCATACCACCCCCCACATGTACCATGCCGCCGCCACCGATTCCGCCGCGCCCATAGTACCCGCCGCGTCCAAAGTAGCCTCCGCGCCCATAGTATCCACCGCGGTAGTAGCCGCCATAGAATCCGCCATACCAGGGCGGAAAAAATCCAAACCCAAACGGACTCCAGAATGGCCCCATGCCAATGTACGTGAACCCATAGCCATACGGATTCCAGAACCAGCCAGGCGCAAAGCCGGCCATGTCGGCATAATCCGGCGCCAACTGGTTGTTGGCCTCTGCCAGATACTGCGACCGCAGTTTGCTCCAGTGATAGAGCTGATCCTGCGTGGCTGTGGGGTTGAAATCTGTCGGTTTGGCCTTCAGGTTGTCGCTTAGCGCCAGTTCATGGTGAGCTTTCACCAGGTTGTACTTGTCGTTACCCAGGTTCACGGCCACCTTGCCCTTGTACACCATAGCCGTAGGGCTGGTTGCATTGAATTCATAGAAGCCGGTCTGTAGCATCTGCGAGCGAACCCCGTTCACCAGCACTTCCAGATCGTTTTCATTGTGGATCTCATCCACTTCCACCGAGGCTTTACCCTGAACCAGTGAAACCTGAGTCTGCAACAGCTCCGGATTCTCCATCCGTATTGCGCTGTTTTCGTCCAGCCGCAGGAAAACTCCCGGTGTCAGCAGCACTTCTACCCGACCCTGCCCGGTAGTCAACATCTGCCCTTTCTCCAGAACTGCCGTGCCCACATCTGCAGGTTTCAGCATCTTGCCCTGCAGATACACGGTTCCTTCCACATAGTTCACTGAGCCAACATGGGCAATGTCTTCCCCAAACGCCGTCGCACCCAGCCCTGCAAGCCCGATCATTGCGACTGCGATCCACCTATTCCTCATCGCTTCAACCTCCAACTCCCCTTGGACACGGTCCGGCGGGAAAAGTTGCGTCGGAAATCCCGGATAACAGTTGCGTCATCCCGGTCGTTTCTTCTTCACCCATCTGCTGAGATGCGGATTCTCTTCCGTCCGTCCTCAGACCGGTATCTCGAGTACAAGCTGCGTCCCGCCTTCTGCGCGATTTCGCCCCAGAATCGTCCCACCATGTGCCGTGGTGACCGCATGAATGAACGCCAGCCCGATTCCATGCCCGGTTGAGGAGCTTCCCTTCACATGCTTCTCAAAGAGATGTTCCAGTACTTCGGGCGGAAATCCCGGCCCATCATCCTCCACGATCAGCCGTATCGTGTCCGTTGCTCGCTGCAGCCGGATCCGCAGATTCGAGCCGGCCGGAAGATGCCGAACCGCATTGTTCAGAATATTGGCCAGCATCCGATGAAACAGTCCTGCGTCGGCCTTCACGATCACGGACGGGTCGCATTCCAGGCGAATGGAAATCTCCTTGTCGTGCAGGCTCGGCTCATAGAGCTCGGCTATGGCATGCAGCAGTTCCTGCAGATCGAATGCGCTGCGATGCATACGCAGCGCACCGGCTCTGGCCTCGGTCACATCCAGGGATGTGGTCAGCAGGTCGGCAATCCGATCCAGTTCCTCGACCGCAAAGGCTACAGGCTCCTGAACGCGGCTTGGCTCATCGGCCATCAGAGCCATTTCCAGCCGTCCCCTCACCGCCGTGATCGGGCTGCGCAGGTCGTGGGCCAGCGCATCGCTCATCGAGTGCAGTTGCTCCACGGTCCGCGAGATGCGGTCCAGCATGCGATTCATCGTTGCTGCCAGTTGTGCCACTTCATCGTTGCCGGAGATGACCGGAACCCGACTCTGAAGATTATCCTGGTCAATCTTGGCCGCAGTCTCCGTCACCCGCTGCACCCGCTTCAGCAGCCTTCGGGAGGACACAAACGTAATCGCAAACCCCAGCAGCACAATGGCCAGAAAGATGATCAGGAAGTAGCGCCGCATCCTGCCCAGCACCTGCCGGTCATTGCGCTCCGACATGCCCAGATAAATCTGGCTCCCATCATCTGCCGTAATCTGTGCCACCCGGAAGGGCGTCGCATGGCCTGGGATCTTCACGTCCATGGGCGATTCCGGCTGGAAGTGACGCCGGGTGATGGCTTCGGTGAAAACATTGCTGTTCTGTGGGCCAACCCACAGCTTCACCGCACCCTTGCCATCCGTTTCCAGAAAGAACACGGCCTGGGTTGGATCGGCAACCGCACCATGGCCCGGCGGAATTTCCTTGGTCGCAAGCTCGGCCACCTCGTCCACAATGCGGTCATACAGCGCGCCTCGTGGCGTGCGTTCCGCCACATCGCTCAGCACGCTTACCTCGCCGGTCAGCCAGGCATCGCTGCGCCGCTGAATCTCGCGAGAGACATACTGGTGCAGCAGCAGAAATGCAACCGTTGTGCCCAGGGCAAAAACCAAAGTGCTGCCCACAGAGATACGCCATGCCGCCGTGACGCTTCGTTCACCTGTCTTTGAGGACATAGCCCATGCCTCGAACCGTCCGGAGCATCGGCACTTCACCGTGTCGCTCCATTTTGTTGCGCAGTCGATAGATGTGGACATCGACGACATTGGTCTCCGGGTCAATCCGCATTCCCCAGACCTTGTCCAGAATCATCGAGCGAGTCACCATCCTGCCGGCATTGCGGCACAGAAACTCCAGCAGGGAAAACTCCCGCGTCGTCAGGTCCAGTACCTGGTCACCGCGCCGCGCCTCGCGCCGGAGCAGGTCCAGCGTCAGATCCTGCACTCGCAGCACTGTGCGCTGTTCGGCAGACGCCGTCTCGGCGCGCTTGAGCAGATTGCGCAGCCGCGCCATAAGCTCGGCCACCGCGTATGGCTTGGTGAGGTAGTCGTCGCCACCGGTCTGCAGGCCCAGCACCCGCTCATCCACCGACCGCTTGGCAGACAGAATCAGAATCGGTGCTGTGAAGCCGGATTCCTTCAGGCGCCGGATCAATTCGATGCCATCGCCGTCCGGCAGCATCAGGTCAAGAATGGCGCAATCAAAGGTTCTGCTCTGCGCCGTTTCTTCGGCCTCCTGCAGGCTGCCTGCCAGCACCGGTTCATAGCCATTCTCTTCCAGCGATCGACGCAGAAACTCGCGATTTGCTGCGTCGTCTTCCACCACTAGAATCTGCATGTATTCCTCATTCCTTATGGGTCAGCGTACCGCTCAGCTTGCAGGTAATCGTGACAATCTTCCCGACACGTAAAAACAACAGGCTGGGGTCCTTCAGACCCCACGCAACATAAGGAACAGGGAATGTGCCTGTCGCCGTCACCGTGTCTCCGGTGGCGACCACGTTCATGGGGACCGTGATGGGGTGACTTTTGCCCAGCAGGGTGAACTGTCCGGAAACCTGCAACACACTCGTGCCTTGCGGTTGAAAGACTCCCGTGAAGTGCTCTGGAGCAAAGGTGATGGCTGGGAACAGATGGGCCTTCAGCTCATCCTGAATCATGCGGCGATCACGCGCCGGGCTGTCGCTGTGGCCGCTTGCGGCTGCCACAGTCAGCGTGCCAGACATTGTGCCATGCGCCGGATCAAACTGCAGATCGCCAGCGTTCAGGCGAAAGGTTCCGTTGACCGCATGCACCGTATCCGTAAGAGCAAACGTGATCGTGCTGCTGTCCGAATTCACGTGCAGCGTTTCGGCTTGCATCGTATGCGCCGTAACCGTCATGGCGAAGCCGAGGCAGCATGCCAGGGGAAAGAATCGCATCCAAAATGTCCTGTCGGAGAGAATACTGCCGTCGCGCGTTTTCATGAGCTCCCGTCTGTTCCTATTTCTCTTCAAGCGCATTGTACGGACAGCCTGCCTTCTTTGCGTGGCACGCCGCATATGTTCGTATCTGTTTCATGGCATCCTGCTTCGGCTGCGCACTGTCCGCATAACATCGTGATTGCATTGTCGCCCACAGGCCTTTGCCATGGACAATCGACGACAAAGTTTATGAAGGAATTCTTGATCCCATCCATAAACTCTCGTATTGGACGCAATGGTATGGACTCCGTTACACCCGGATTCCCAAGATGAATACAGTGTCATCTTTTACTGCTGTTTGAGGATATGTCATTGCAATTTGAGTGATTACACTGAGTAAGATGATCAAATCTTCCTCCCTCCTGCTTCGCGTGTCCGTGGTCCTGCTGCTGCTTTCCGGCATCTCGCGTGCCTTGGAGCCTGCACCTGCTGCCGCTGTCTCCTCCGCAGCGTATTCCACATCCATGGAACTACTTTCCGCTCCCACGCTGGACGCTGCACTGGATCGGGCCTCCTCGCCTGATCCTGCTGCCAGCGCTGCCCCTGCTCCCGGAACCGTGATCTGTGGCATCACCCATCTGGGGCGCTGCATTCTGGATCTTGGTCAGGATGATCGTGGCATCTTTACCAGTCCGGCTCGCCTGCGCAGGAAGGATCTGCGCTGGATTCTCCCTGTGGGTGCAGCTCTCGGTCTTGCTCTTGCCTATGACGCCGACGCGCAGCAGTCACTCAGCGTGAATACCAGCCGTCAGAATACGGCCGACAACATCTCCAACTTCGGTTCTTTCTATGCCACCGGTGCCGAGGGTGCGGCCATCTACTTCACCGGACTGGCCATCCGCAACCCAAAGCTGGCGGAAACCGGTCGTCTCGGCGCCGAAGCCGTCATCGACTCCGGCACCGTCACGCTGCTCATCAAGATGGCCTCCAACCGCCATCGCCCGCTGCAGGGCAACGGTCAAGGCAGCTTCTGGGCAGATGGGCTCCAGCACTGGCAGTGGGACTCGTCCTTCCCCTCCGATCACGCCACGGCAACCATGTCTCTGGCGCGGATCATTGCCGGCGAGTATCCACGCTGGTATGTACAGACCGCCGCCTATGGCTTTGCGGAAGGGATCAGCCTCTCCCGCGTCCTGGCCAAGCAGCACTTTCCCTCGGATGTTATTTTGGGCCAGACCATAGGCTTCCTGACCGGCTCCTACCTGCTGCACCATCGCGCACTCTACGCCGGCCATCGCAACGCACTGGCCCGCCTCATCGATCAGGTGCATCCCGTTCTGTCGCCCACCACCCGAACCCTGGGCGCTGGCATCGATATCGCCTTCGGACAGTAAACCATTCCATGCTGCACCCTGGATTGCTGTATCCAGGATTACTGTTCCTCGATCGACCGGCGGTGCTGCTCAGTGTGCCGACCTGGTCACGGCCAGCACGGTAATGTCATCGGTCTGCCCCATACGGATGGCCGCATCGGCAATCGCCTGCGCCGAGGCATGCGCAAGCCTGGCAACACCTTCAAAGCCCATCAGATTCCCGTGCCGGTCCTGCGCCTCCAGCACGCCGTCGGAGATCACCACCAGTCGATCGCCAGCTTGAAGTTTCCAACTGCAGTCGCCATAGTCGGGCCGCTCCGTAATGCCCAGCGGCAATGCTCCTTCAAGCTCCATCTCCTGACCGTTCCAGTAGGGCGCTGGATGTCCTGCGCCGGCCAGAGTGGCAGTGCCGTCTGCGGCGATGTGGCACACCAGGCAGGTGGCAAAATGCCCGGATCGATGCTGCATCAGAACCGCATTCATGGCGTGAAGGATCGAGACCGGGTCAGTCGTGATGGCCACCTGTGCCCGGGCTGCGCCGATGAGTGTGGCTACCAGCATAGAGGCAGGCAGTCCCTTGCCAGAGACATCCCCCAATAGCACAATCAGCCCGGCGGACTCTGTCGGCACCACCAGAAAGAAGTCACCGCCAACCCGCTCCGCTGGATGATAGACGCATTCCAGCTTCATTCCCGGCACCTGCGGCATCGCCTCCGGCAGCAGCAGTCGCTGCACCTGGCGTGCTGCCTCCACGGATGCGACCATCTGCTCCTCCCGTCGGCTGGCCCGCGTGAAGCGGTCGATCAGAAAGCCCATCATCGAAAGAAGAAAAAGCGTCTGCGCCAGAATTGTCGGATGCAGATGAAAGCCTGCAATCGGAATCGGAGTCTCAAAGAGTTGCGGATTCTTAATCCAGCGGAATTGCGCCAGAGTCAGCGTCACATCATCGAGAATTGCCAGCCCGGTCATCAGAAGCACAGGCCCCAGCATCAGCCGCGCCAGCACCCTCCCGCGCAGGCTTTCCACGCTCAGCCTCCACACCACCCACAGCGAGATCGGCAGCACCAGGACAATTCCGATCCACCCGGCCAAATAGGCCGGCACCAACTCCGTCCAGTAAAGCGGCACCGCCAGAATCGACAGGCATCCGGCGGCGATCAACAGCTTGCGCGTGCGGCTCAGCGACGTTTTCAGAATCCGACTCACAAAAACCAGCAGTGCTATCTGATAGCCGATCTCCGTCGCGCTGGAAAACAGATCCCAGAAGGGAAATGCCTGCCACTCCACCACAAACACAATGTTCAGCAGCGCATTCAACCCCAGCATCACCGGCACCAGCGCAAACCACAGGTACTCGGAGTCGGAACGCCGGAACCAGTAAAGCCCGATGGAAAATATGGAAATCGCGAAGGCCAGCAGCGAGAAGGCAAAGTTGTCGGTGTAAAGATACAGCTCATGCTCCCGACGCCGCTGCTGCATCGCCTTCAGCCGACTCCACTCGCCCACTACGCCGCCACCGTGCGCCGGCCCGGCATAGTAATAGTTGGCAATATTCGGCTGTGCCCACACGCGCAGGGCAATCGTATACGTTTGGCCTGCTACGGCTTCTGACGCCGGGGTCGCAGGTAACGGAAACACCCCATAGTCAACCAGCGCCATCTGCAGCAACGGGATTGGAGTCTGGCGATAGCTGCCCTCCGAGCCGATCCGCTGCCCGTCGGCAAAGATTTCATATCCGGTTGAAAATGGCGGCAGCAGAATCCCGTACCTGCCACGGCGCGCAGGCACCGTGACGCGGAACCGATACCATCCGTAGCCAGTCAGGTTCTGCGGCAGTTGTTCACTCCACGGCGCATCGCTTTGCAGCAACTGCCAGCCAGAGTCGTCGAACTCCGGCTTCACCCAGCCGAGCTTCCCATCCGGATCATCCCCGGGATGAAACCGCCACTGTCCATCCAGCAGAACCAGCGGTACGCCATTCGACGACAACTGGAAGGACGCCTCCGCGCCGGCTGCAGCATGCACGCAGACCAGTCCCAGCCATAGAAACAGCGATGTGAGCCATATTCTCCGCATCACCCTCCGCAGAATCCTGTACCATTCACTCCGTGAGAACTGGCATGATGCTACCGCACCGTTACGGATTTGTCGCCAGAATTATCTGTCTGTTGGTCCCTCCTGCCGCTCGCTCCGGAGTCCCGACATCGACCGTGTTCTCCGGACCGCGCATCGGGCGTCTGCCATGGATGGTACTCAGCCTGCTGCTGCTCTTTCTTCCCTCCCGCCTGTGCCTGGCCGCTCTGCACGCGCCCTCGTCCTCCACCCTTGAACCGCATGCGCAGCTCGTGTGGATTGACACCGACATCGGCGATGATCTTGACGATGCCTTCGCCATCGCCCTGCTGCTGCGCAGCCCGGAGGTCCGTGTCATTGGGATCTCTACCACCTTCGGGGATACCGAACTGCGCGCGCGTCTTCTCGATCATCTGCTGGCTGCATCCGGCGTGCGCGGCATCCAGGTCTACGCCGGCCTGCCCACCTCCACGAACAACCTCTTCACCCAACGCGCCTACGCCGAAGCCATTCCCCAGCGCTCCCATCCCGATGCCATCGCTGCCCTTCTAGCCGCCGTCCACGAACACGGCAGCCAGCTCACCCTGCTGGCCATTGGACCGCTCTTCAACGTTGCCGCTGCCATCGACCGGGATCCGGAAACCATGCACCGACTCGGCCGAATCGTTCTCATGGGCGGCTCCATCCGCCATGGCTACACCACTCTGGATGGCCATCTCACCCCGCCGACCGCCGAGTGGAACATTCTGCAGGACCCTCCCGGCGCACAAACCGTCCTCACCTCCGGTATTCCCGTCGACTTATACCCCCTGGACTCCACTCAGATTCCACTCCGCATCTCCGGTCGCAAGCGCATCTTCACCGCCTCCACCCCCTTTGCCACACCCCTCCGCGAACTCTACGCCGAGTGGCTACCCCATTCCTGGAATCACTCCCCTAATCCGACTCTCTTTGACGCCGTCGCCGCTTCCAGCCTTCTCGATCCCATGCTCTGCCCCACACAGACCATGGCCCTGCGCGTCACCCCGGAAGGGATGACCCTGCCAGCCACCCTCGCATCTCGTCGAATCTCGCCCAGCCCCTTGTCCGGTTCCCCCCATACCACCAGCCCATCGCCGGTGTCCCCCATCAACCTTCCGGTCGCTCACATACAGGTCTGCCTTCAGTCCCGGCCACAGGCCTTTCTTTCTCTTCTTGAGCATCGGCTCACCGGGCCGAGTCCCACATACTGAAGCAGCAGCCCCACGCGGATTTCGTCGCCCTGCTCCGGTAGACAGCGCCCAGGAATTCCCTATGTCCCATAGATTCTGTACTATGAAAGCTTCATCGCTGCCCTGGAGTGTGGGCGATGGAGCGTGCCGCACCCTACGATCGCCATACGTTTGGGATTGCATGCGATGTGGAACAACCGACTGCAGGCATCCCTCGCCAGAGATGGTTGACCCATTTCCACTTTCTTGGTAAAGTGAGAAGGTTCGTCAAGAATGCGTTCCGGTTGGATTTTTTCGAACTTCGAAGAGTTCTTCCGGGCGCGGTCGGGGTACAGCCCGGACCACATATGCTCTGGATTGAATATGCATCCAGAGAAATCACCTCGAAAGGTATGAGGTGATGCACATCGCTTCGGTGCCTGCGACACCCTTCACTCAGAAGGACTATGCAGGCCAAAACTCAGGAAACGGAGCCGGTCATCCCACCGTGGAACTTCAGGGATGCATGCGGTCACCGTCCGGGTTTTCGTCTGAGATTGGGTTTGAGGCAGGCGCGAGCAGGGAAAGCTTCTACGGCCATTTGCCGGGATGAAGCCTCGTTGCGCGCGGCTGTGGAATTTG
>JAKBAG010000358.1 GCA_021809235.1 Acidobacteriota bacterium | reverse complement strand
TGCGACATCCCCTTTTGCTGGCGAAATCCCCGGATCACCGCACCAATCTGCATGCATCTCTCCCTGCTTCGGTTCCATGTCCCCGACTGCGTCACTGGCTGCATTCCGGCAGCCGGCAATCGCATCCGCCTGCCCGACCGCTGCCAGCATCCCGCGCGCTCCGGAACCCGGATCACGCACGCCGCATATTGCTATAAGAGTTAACATTCCCCGGGCGGGGAAGCAAGCATTTCCGCAAGAAAATCCGCTCGCTGGAACCATCCCCGCCAAACCGGTCAGCCGCCGGGGCAGGGAACTCGTCGCCGGATCGGGCTGCCATCGGCAGCCGTCAGCGATCGATCCTCAGGGCCAGAACTCCACCGCTCGCACCGTCGGCGGTCCCGCATGTCCTTCAATCACCTGCGTCTCCACCACCGCCTCCATGTTCATCGAGCGCCAGTTTGGCGGAGCATTTTTCAGCAGTTGCTTCAGGTCATTGGCATTCGAGATCAGCTCTCCGGCCGCTTCCGTTCCTTCTTCGGAGATGCCAGAGACCATCAGCACCGGCTGTCCCGTCACCTGGTCCCGGAATCGCGCCACAATCGCATAGTCCCGGGCCAGCTTCTCATACGGCTGATCCCAGTCCGAGGCCCACGTCGTCCGCTTCTTGCTCTTCCGGTCCACAATCAGCGCCGTGCCGTTGCTGGAATCAAAGCCAAAGCGCAGATCCCGGCTCAGCCGCATCACCCACAGGTTGTCAAAGGCCCCAATCAGCACCACCGGCCCCTCGCGCAGCTCCCCAAAGGTAGCCTCCGAGGCCGCCGTCACCCGGAACGGCTTGTGCTGCGCCAGCAGCGGAACCTCCACCCGCGTCAGCGTCACCACGTCGGCCAGCGCAAACAGTCCCGACAGGTGCAGATGGACATACAGCGGCTCGGATGCCACCGTATGCGGAATCGGCTTGGACCAGTCCCCGTCGTCGCTGGTATCCCGCGCCGGCTCGCCCAGGCAGATCGTCACCGTCGAATCCCCGCTCGTCAGCGGCTGCCAGAAATCCTCCACCGTATGGTCCACCGGAGCCTGTGCCTTGGGTGCCCGCAGCCACAGTCCGCCCAGAATTCCGGCTCCCAGCGCCGCCACCACCATCAGCACCGTCACCACCAGGTGCGTCGTCGTTCCCGAGTAGTGCTGCCGTCGTCCCGGCTCCGGCTGACGATGCAGCCAGAAAGCCGCATGCTCCCACGGCAGGTGCATCCCGTGATGGACCGGTGGATTGCCCGGAGGCAGTCCGCCAGAGGCCACTCCGGCAGCCATCCCTCCGGTCGCCAACATTCCCACTCCCGGGCTTGTCCCCACGCCATTGGCAGCTCCATCTGCCGCCGCATCGGCGCTGCCAGCCTCGCTTGCCGTCTCGCCGCCATCGACTGCAGGCCACACAAACTGCGGCAGATACGCCCCCGTTGGCAGCTCAATCCGCAGCTCCCCGCTGTGCTCGGGATCATAGTAGTACTGCGCCAGCCGTTTCCGCGTCTCGCCCGCCGTCACCCGCACCACGGGATCGGCATTCGCATCGTAATCCGGCGCCCGACCAAAGACTTCGATCCCGATCAGCCGTTCCTTCAGCTGGTCGGCATGGCCCTCCAGCGTCTGCTCCACCACAAATCGCAGCAGTCCGGGGTAGCGCTTGCTATGGCAAAACAGAGGGTGCCGCAACAGCCGATCCAGCTGCTCCCGCACTGCCGCCGCATCCGGCTCGCCAGCGTTGCGCGGCCCGGCAGCCGAATCCATAGCGTCCATCTGCGGTTTTGCTGCTGGCGGCAAGCGTTTCTCCCCTTGGCAACGTATCATACGTCGCCATTTTCAAGCTGTCTATACAGAAATGATACGTCTTCCGAAAATGTTCCGTTCCTTCTCCCGGCTTCGTTCCCGTTGGCCGGTAATCGCTGTCAATGCAGCGCATCCTGCAATCCTGCCATCCCCGCCAAGGCGGCTATTTCGGGCAAACCCGGACGTATAATACCTCCCCGTCCTACCCGATAGAACTTGTGTAAGCCATTGGAATAATTAGGATTGGTAATGTACTTCACTGTGTCCTCCGCAGTGAAGGGAGCAGGTTCCGTTCAGTACCACGCAATCGCTGCTCCGGTGGTCTTCAGCATCTGCGGTCTCCTGCTGATTCCATACTCAGCGATTGTGCATTGCCAACGATGTTGAGGAGCATCCTGGCAGTGCCGGGAAAAACACAAAATAGAAACCTGCCATCAGGACGGCTTGCCGCCTGGGTTTGGAAGACTCAGTTCCTTGCTCAGGCGGTTTTGTTTTGCGCCCTTCCACTTCAAACTCCCGCAGTACCTAAGGCTTGGCGCTCATTGCGCCCATGTCCGCCATCCCGGCTATGCGGCTCTTGCCAAACTCATAGCGTTTCCACGTCACTGGCACCAGCCGCCCGGAACCCTCCCGTAGCCGATAGTTCCGGTCCACGGCCACATCCCGAATCCGGTCCGTCATCCCGCTGGCCGGCCAATGCACCACCACCTCGTCGATCCGTGTCGCCCGGCCCACTC
>JAKBAG010000066.1 GCA_021809235.1 Acidobacteriota bacterium | reverse complement strand
CCGTCAATGACATGGTCCTGTCCAAGGCGGCCATCGCACGCATGGGTGAGTTCAGCATCGAGCTGGATGGCAAACTGGCCGCCAACTTCCGCGCCGACGGTGTGATTGTTTCCACGCCCACCGGCTCAACAGCCTATACGCTGGCTGCAAACGGTCCCATTCTCGTACCGGGAGTAGATGCGTTGGTCATCACGCCTATCTGTCCACATCTGCTCACGCTTCGCCCCATGGTCATCCCTGGTAACTCATCGCTTACCCTGCGCATAGGTGGAAATCGCACAAGCACTTCAGGGCAGATTCTGCTCACTGTGGATGGACAACAGGCCATTGATCTGGAAACGGCCGATGAGCTTCGCTGTCGTCGATCGGAGTACATGATTCGGCTCATCCGCCTGGGTGAGAACGGATTCTTCGATGCCTTGCGCAGCAAGCTCAAATGGGGCGAGCGATAGTCATTCGTCGCAATGCATTTTCCAGGCATTTTTGAGCATGCTATTCTGTACCCCATTCGGGACACGACTTCCATCGGGATGAGTGATTCTCTTGTGTTCCACTTCAAAAAGTCCAGAGTTTCCATGTTCAGGAGGTTTATCACATGGTTCGTCGGTTGCTGTACTCGGTCGCGTTCCTGGCAATTCTCACCAGCCCATACGTCCTGTCACAAGGTCGCCCGTCCGAGCCTCATTCAGACGCAAAGCCCACCCCGAATGAGATTCCCATTCCTCAGGAGAGCACATCGGTAACCCAACACCAGATTACGGTGAATGGGCAGGTACTCCATTACACAGCCACAGTCGGCAATCTGCTGATCTCGCGCATTGCCCACGATGAAATGGAGGAGCCATACCATAGTGTCTTTTACGTTGCCTACACGCTGGATGGCGCCGATTCCCATTCGCGTCCGGTTACCTTTCTCTATAACGGTGGACCTGGATCGGCCACTCTCTGGCTGCATATGGGTTCCGTTGGCCCCGTGCGCGTCGTCACGGACAGTCCGGATGCCACACATAATGCACCCTATCGGATTGTTCCCAATGAGTACACGCTGCTGACGCAGTCGGATCTGGTCTTTATTGATGCTCCTGGAACCGGGTTTTCGCGGCCAGTGGGGAAGGGAACAATCAAGGACATTGCCGGAGTGGATGAGGATCTGACGGCTTTCACGCGATTTATTGTCCGTTACCTGACGGTGAATCATCGCTGGAATTCGCCCAAGTTTCTCTTCGGAGAGTCGTATGGCACCACCCGTTCAGCTGGACTGTCTGCCACATTGAACTCAGCCGGAGTGCAGTTGAACGGCATTGTGCTTCTGTCGTCGATTCTGAATTACAACGCTGGCGGTCCTGGGTTGGATAACACCCATCTAACCGACCTTCCCAGCTTTGCCGCCATCGCCTGGTATTACAACAAGATTCCCAATAAACCAGCAGACATCACCAGCTTTTTGGCTAAGGCCCGCGCCTTTGCCAGTGGACCTTATGCGCAGGCCCTTTATTCCGGCAATGCTCTCACGCCGGCAGAGACCGACTCCATTGCCAACCAGATGAGTGCCTTCATTGGCCTGTCGCCGACCTTCATCAAGGAGTGCAACCTGCGCGTTTCGCCATCACGTTTTCGCAAGGAGTTGCTCAGGGACCAGAATGACATTCTGGGCCGTTACGATGCCCGCTTTGGGGGGCCGGATGCTGAGGCTGCTGGCGATTACCCCGGCTATGACCCTTCCGATACCGGAATCACAGGGGCATTTGTGGCCGCATTCCAGGATTACCTGCAGAACGACCTGAAGTATTCCAGCAAGGAAACCTATGAGCTGCAAGGGCCTGGTCTGATTCAGAATTGGGATTGGAAACACAAGGCTGCGGGCATGAGCTCCGGTTACATGCGGGAACAGCCACGACCTTACGTAGCCGGTGACCTTGGCGATACGATGCGCAAAAACCCACATCTGCATGTGTTTTCCGCCAACGGGCTCTATGACCTGGCTACCCCGTTCCGAGCCACTGAGTGGGAACTTGCGCACATGGGGATTGATCAGAAGCTAAGCAAAAACATCACCTTCGGCTACTACCCGGCAGGGCATATGGTTTATCTGAACGTGCTCGCCTTGAAGAGCTTCCGCAAGGATCTGGAGGCCTTCTATAACAACTCGAAGTAAGCGCGAAAGCTTCGGTTTCCGTCGGCAGGAAATCCGAGCTTTCCATTTCGCTAGGGATTCATTTCGCGCAGCAGGATGCCGGCCTTATTGACCAGCGTTCCAGCTCCATCCATATCTCCGGTGGTCAGCGCCTGGCGGGCTTCCTTCAGAAATTCCCGGATCTGCGCCACGGTTCGCTGCTGCTGCCGAGTCAGCGTGCGATGCATCTGGTTAAGCGCGGTTTCCATGCGGGTAATCTGCATTGTCAGGCGATTGGTCGCTGCTCCTTCATCATCGCCGGTCGAGAGCTGCCCAATGGCGCTGACCTCAGGCTGCAGGTTCATGGCCTGTTGTGGAGCCCCCGGATGTGAGGGTGTACGGGTATGACGATGGGGTCCGGTTTTATGTTCGGTTTCGGATTCCGCCAGCGCCACACGGGGAGTCGGCATCCCCTCCATTACATCCCTGGATGGCAAGCTAAGCACTACGGGCAGCGACGCATTGGCCGGGCGGGACGACTCAAGTTCCGGCGCCAGAAAACCATTGCGCAAAGGCACCCTGGTTCGCGAGCAACCGGCCACCAATACGCACAGGAACATGCAGCCTAAGTGCAGCCTGTCTTTCATCCTGTCGCCTTCTGAAGACTCGAAGCGGATTGAGCCGCCTCCTGCTGACGTCCCCGATCGACAGGAAGCAGGGGAATGCGAATCTCAAATTCGGTTCCACGACTCACCTCCGATTGTACGCGGACTTCCCCCTGATGCAATTGCACGATGCGATAGGTCATAGACAGCCCAATTCCGCTGCCTTCCTTCTTTGTCGTGAAATACAGGTCAAAGATCTTCTCTAGCATCTCCGGCGGCATACCGGAACCTTCATCCCGGATACGAATCGAAGCCATGCGGTCATCTGCGGAAAGCAGGATGGTCAGACTGCCTCCATTGGCCATGGCCTGCGCCCCGTTCAGAGTCACGTTCAGCAATGCCTGCTTCATCAGGTCTATGTCCACCTTGGCCATCACGGGAACGTCTGGCTGCATGCTGCGAATGTGAATTCCGTTCTGCATGTACTGTTCTTCCGTCAGCAGAAGCACATCGTCAACCAGCATACGCAGGTCATATTCTGCCAGATGAATTTCCACCGGACGGGAGAAGTCAGCAAGCATCTGTACCACCCGGTCCAGACGCTGAATTTCGGAGTGGATAATATTCAAATGTCGTAGCGCACCGTCCTGCCCGCTGCCAATCCGATTGCGCAGTAACTCAAGGTGAACCACAATCGCATTGATCGGATTCTTCACCTCATGCCCAACGCCTGCGGTCAGGCGTCCAATAGCAGACAACCGGCGCGAGATCTCCAACTCGCTCTCGATGGCCTCCACGGATTCCGGATCGTGAAGCGTGACCAGTGCTCCCAGGCCGCGTCCGGAGGGATCATCATGAATCCACTCCAGAGAGATCACAAGTCGACGACTATTTTCCGATGCAACTTCAATCCGTGAGAGGTTCCTTCTTGAGGCCCATGCCGTACGGAAGCTCTGATCCAGTGCACTGTGACCATTGAAAATCTTCTCCGCCGTCTGCCCAAGCAGTTCATCCTGGGGGCGCTGCAGCAGGCGTGTCACAGCCTCTGACGCAAGTACGACGCGGCCGTCGGAGGCAAACAGAATCAGGCCATCCTGCAGGTTTCCAAGGACATGGCTCACATTCTCCTTGAGTGCTGTAAATACATCCTCAACCGTCTGCATGCGCTGACCAAACTGTTCAATCTTGCTGGTCACGCGCGCTACAGTATCTGCTTTCTTCTCGTTGCGTCGGTCTTCGGCTGTTTTCTCCTGTCGACTCCAGAAGTCCAGCCGGGCACTGACCTCCTCCATCGGCTTAAGTGCAACATTACTCAGCAGCACTGCAGCAATCAGCGCCGTAATCAGCGCCAGCCCCATCAGAGAGATGGCTGCCCGTATCCACGGCGCATACTGGGCACGTAAAAGGCTTGTCCGCACGCCCACATGGACAGAGACAAAGGGCTGATTGTTGCGCTCAATGGGTAGAACAATCTCAAAGACCTGAGGCGGCCCCATGGCTACGCGAAGCAATGTCCACGCCTGCCCTTGCACAAGTGTGGCAAAGTTCGGACGGTTCGGGAGCGGCATATCCTCCGCAGTTGCGCCTGTTGTCAACAGAATATGGTCCGTATCATCGCCGATGCTGATGTCATAGACTGTTGGCGAGTAGCGGTTGACGCCACTGATCACCGTTGCCAGGGTGGCATCGCTTCGAACTGCTTGAGCCGCAAGCGTGCGCAGCTCAACCGGATCGTTTGGGTGAACCACCCGGTTTTTCAGTCCGTTCTCCAGTGCCAGTTGCAGCGCGTAGCGAACCTCCCGCGCAACCAGTAAATTCGACTGGTAGGACTGGTGAATCGTTGCTTCCAGCAGCTGGTCAAGATAAACCAGCGATAGCACCGAGGCAACGGCAACCACCAGTGCGCTGATCGCTAAAACGAGTTTTGTTTTCAGTCGCATTAGCTTCCGTCGAATCTCCTGTTACTCGGCATCCGTACCTTGCTGGCGATACTCCTTGAGTTTGTTATGCAGTGTCTTCAAGCTCACTGCCAACATCTGTGCGGCACGCGTCTTGTTCCCTCCTGCTGACTCAAGGGTCTTCATAATCAATCGTCGCTCCGCTTCCGCCACCGTTGTACCTACCTCAAGTAGTACGGCGTCAGATGTTTGCGACGCGCCGACGGCAACATCCCGGCGAAGCGGCTTTTCCGGGAAGTGGCGGGCCTGTATAGCCTCACCATCAGGGGTCAGAATCACGGCACGCTCCATCCGATTCCGTAGTTCCCGAGCATTCCCCGGCCAATCGTACGCTTGCAGCGCCTGCATGGCATCGGGCGCAATTCCGGACACGCGTCGGCCATGTTTGCGGTTCATCTCGGCAAGCATGGCTTCTACCATGAGGGGAATATCGTCAGAGCGGTCCCGCAGCGGTGGGATTTGGATATGGAATACATTCAGTCGATACAACAGATCGGCTCGCAACTGCCCTGCACTCACTGCCGCATCCGGACTTCGATTGGTTGCAGCAAGGACGCGTACGTCCACGGCGATTTCCGAGCTTCCACCCAGTCGTCGCATCTTGCGCTCCTCGAGCACACGGAGCAGCTTTGCCTGGATGCCGATGGGCATTTCGCCCAGTTCATCCAACAGCAGTGTTCCGCCCTCGGCAAGCTCGAAGCAGCCGATGCGGCGCTCTGTGGCTCCGGTAAATGCGCCTTTCTCGTGGCCAAAAATCTCACTTTCCATCAGTGTTTCCGGAATTGCGGCACAGTTGACAGCCACAAATGGCCGCTCCTTCCTGTCGCTCAAGGCATGGAGCGTTCGTGCCACCAGTTCCTTTCCGGTCCCACTCTCGCCGGTAATCAGCACGGAAACATTGGTTGCTGCAATCCGTTCGATCAGACTGAAAATCTCCCGCATCTGTTCGGACTGCCCAACCAGCGGCCCCAGCGAGCCGCTTTGTCGCATCTGTTGTTGGGTTACGGCTCGCTCGGCTTCAGTTTCCCGTTGCCGGGTTGCATTGCGCAAAATGGTTTTCAGTCTGGCGGAATCTACCGGCTTGGGCAGGAAATCATAGGCGCCCAGTTTCATGGCATCCACGGCCAGTTCCACGGAACCCTGGGCAGTAAGCACAATCACCGCAAGCGAAACATCCGAGTCCGCCAGCTTCATCAGCAGTTCCATGCCATCCATGCGGGGCATTTTCAAATCGGTGATGACAATCTCAGGACTCCAGGCAAGAACCTTCTCAAACCCCTCAATACCATCCCGCGCAGTCTCAGTCTCGTATCCCCAGTCGGAGATCAACTCGGCCAGACCCTGTCTTGCATGGATTTCATCTTCGACGATCAGCACTTTCACCGATGCCTGGCTCGTCATCACGCAACTCCCCCCACCGGCTGATCACTGCCGTTTCTATGCTTCTCCTCAGTCTATCGCTTCGGTGGCTGTTGCAGGGCCCACATCTTCCCGTATGCTGTAGGTATGCTTCCCTTTGAAATTCCCGTACAGCAGGCCAAAGAACTCCTTGACCAGCCTTCCCAGTCGCAGCCCCGCGTCCGTCTCATCGATGTGCGCGAGCCTTGGGAGGCCCAACTCGCCAGTATCCCAGGCAGTGAGCTGATACCCATGAACGAATTTGCTGCGCGAGCTCACCAGGAACTGGATCCAGAAGAACATCTACTGATCATGTGCAAGGTGGGTGGACGGAGCTTGAGCGTGACCAACTGGCTCAGGCAGCAGGGCTATGAAAAGGCTCAATCCGTAGCTGGTGGCATCGATGCCTGGTCACGCCTGATTGATCCCACTATTCCGCGCTACTAGTCATACTTCCGCTTGCTGTGAAACTGGCGCTTTCGCAACGCCTGTTGACAGGCTTCCCTGCGCCTGCGGACACTGGTTCTGGTCGGCTCGACATTTTTCGTTGAGGATGTCGATTCTTCCGGACTGGATATCCTGATGACTTCCATTGCATTTGCGCGTGAAAACCAGCAACGCTTTCTGGATGAGTTGAAGGCGCTGCTTCGTATCCCCTCTATCTCAACCGATCCCACCCACCGCGCCGATGTGCGACAGGCTGCCACCACACTTGCTGCAGAACTGCAACGCATCGGAATGGAAAACGTGCAGTTGATTGAGACCGCTGGAACCTCGCCAACAGGCCACCCCCTGGTCTATGCAGACTGGCTGCACGCAGAAGGCGCACCGACTGTGCTCTTTTACGGCCACTATGATGTGCAGCCTCCCGAGCCTCTCGATGAGTGGATCACGCCGCCCTTTGAGCCGACGGAGCGCGACGGCAATCTTTATGCTCGCGGCGCCGTGGATGACAAAGGCCAGATGTTCATGCACATCAAGGCGGTGGAATCTCTTTTTGCCGCGCACGGTAGCCTGCCGCTCAATGTACGCTTCCTTATCGAAGGCGAAGAAGAAGTCGGCGGCGAAGGTATTGCCCATTACGTTGCATCCCATCCTGCGAATCTGCAAGCAGACTTTGCCGTAGTCTCCGATACGCACATGTTCGCACCGGGTCTGCCCACGCTATGCATCGGACTGCGCGGCATGATCTACACCGAGATCGAAGTACGAAGTGCGCGTGCAGATCTCCATTCCGGCTATGGTGGTGCTGCGCCAAATTCCTTCAATGCTCTGGCCCATATTCTCTCCCGCATCAAAGATGAGTCTGGAAAGATCCAGATCCCTGGAATCCTCGATTCTGTCCAGGCGCCTGATGCAGTGGAATTGGACTCCTGGAGATCGTTGCCCTTCGATGAGCAGCAATTCCAAGAATCGGTACTCGGCTCGCAAGCCATCGTCGGAGACTCTCGGTTCACCCTCTTCGAACGGCTCTGGGCCCAGCCCACCTTTGATGTCCACGGCATCCGCGGCGGCTTCATCGGAGAGGGTGCAAAGACGGTGATCCCCGCCAAGGCCATAGCCAAGGCATCCATGCGTCTGGCACCGAACATGACCGCCTCCGATACCTTCCGTCGCTTCTCGGAGTTTGTGCAACATGTCTGTCCTGCGGGTGTTTCTGTCGAAGTGCGTCTTATTCATTCTGCCGAGCCTAGCCTGATTCCCATCGACAATCCCTGGATTCGTGCTGCCGCAGCCTCCATGACTGAGGTTTGGGGTAGAGAAACGGTTTTTGTGCGCTCAGGAGGCAGTATTCCCATCGTCGGAGACCTGCAGCGGCATCTGCATCTGCCCTGTATCATGATGGGCTTTGGCCTCCCGGACGATAATCTGCATGCCCCGAACGAAAAGTTCAGCCTGCGGAACTTCCATCTGGGCATCGAATCCATCCTGCGCTTTCTCGAGTCCGCGGCCACGCGGAAGTCCACCTCCTGACCGCAGGCCTGCAGGAGTCTTTCGATATGCAGCCCACTTCCACATGCAAAGAGATTCTGGCGCAGGCAGAAGGGTGCGTTCTGGCTGGAGGGGCTTCTTCGCGCTTCGGCGTTGACAAGTCCCTTGCTCTGCTTGCCGGGCAACCACTCGTAGCGCATGCCCTGCAACAGATCCGTGCTACGGGTATTCCGGCTTCTATAGCGGGAGCCGCATCGTCAACTTTGGCAAGCTTTGCGCCCGTATATCCGGATATTCATCCCGGTAAAGGTCCGCTCTCCGGCCTGCAAGCTGCTCTGGAGGCATCCACAGCGGAGTGGTTGCTCTTTCTGCCAGTGGATATGCCGTTGATGCCGTCCTTGGTGTTGCAGAGTATGCTGCATCGCGCCATTCTGACCCAGGCTCAGGTTACCTGCTGGCGTCTGCAGGGCAGACTCCAGCCGCTGCCAGTACTCCTGCATCGCTCGCTGGCTCCACGCATCCAGAAGGCACTTGCGGCTGGCATGGGATGTGCGCAACTCTGGCGCTCCTTGAGCGAGGTGGATGCACCTGCAGTGGAAGAGTTGCTGCAGTGCGCGCAGCTGCCTATGCACTCAATTCCGACCCAGCTTTGGTGGCAAAGCGCCAATACTCCAGCGGATTTAGCTGCAATTCAGGCTCTCTTTCCAGTCCCCGCACCAGCCATATTTCCAGCCAGCTTTTCGATGCGCAACAAATCCCGTACTCTGGAAGCGTGAGTGAGTCTCAGGTATCTTCGGCTGCACTTGACCCGTCAGGGCATACTGCGCAGCCCATGATCGAGTTTGAGGATGTTTCGATTGCCTTTGGTTCGCATCGCGTGCTCGATCATGTCAGCTTCCAGATCGCGCGCGGGCAGACACTCTGCATCCTGGGTCGCAGCGGAGTCGGCAAGTCTGTTTCCCTTCGGATTCTGCTTGGTTTTCTCAAGCCGGACTCCGGATCGGTCCGTGTCGAGGGCAGGGAAGTGACCACCATGGGTGAGCGCGAACTCCAGCAGATTCGCAAGGACGTCACCATGGTCTTCCAGAATGGAGCTCTTTTCGACTCTCTTACGGTTGGGGAAAATGTTGCATTTCCCTTGCGCGAGGCAAGCAATCTTGAAGAAGACCAGATTCAGCAGCTCATGGATCGCATGCTCGACATGGTAGACGCACGCGATCTCAAGGATGTCTATCCCTCCAGCCTTTCCACCGGCCAAAAGCGCAGAATCGCCATTGCCCGCGCTCTGGCAGCGCAACCGCGGGCCATTCTGTACGATGAGCCAACGACGATGGTTGATCCGTTGGCGGCGCGACTGATTGGGGATTTGATCCAGCGTCTCAAGCGGCAGCTTGGCCTCACGAGTGTTGTGGTTACACATGACATGCGTTTTGCCAGCCGGCTTGCCGATCAGGTTCTGTTTCTGGATGCCGGATCCGCCAGGTTCTTTGGTCCTATCGCGGAGTTCCAGGGATGTTCTGACCCACAGGTCAGGGAATTTCTGCAGTTGGACGCCTTTGAATTGCCGCAATTGCTTCCTCGTACGTGACAAGGATTGGAACTCAGCCAGCCCACACGGTGAATTTAGGCAAGATTACGTTCGATATAGTATTCCTGACAATTTCGTAACTAGAAAAAAACGCGCCAAGACTACACTTTGGCGCTATCATGATTCTAGCGATTCAAGTAGCTCAATCTGTCCATGTTGCATCGTCGGAACTGTACGGTAACACTTGGTTTGCTGGCTCATATATCCCAAGCGAACCACCTCCCTCTCTGTTGCCTTTCGGTTGATTTCACTGGATGATGCCCACAGAATCGATCTGAATTGGGAGGAGTGCGCAGAGATGGCAACACCGGAATTCTGGCAAAACATTTCTTCGCGCAAACTTCCAGCTTCGCGAAGCGAGTCTCCCTCAGGCAACAACAATGCTCGTTATCAGACAGCTCGCGGAAGCATCCTGGGCTGGATGTTTCTTGACGCCCTCACTGTGCTGCTGGCAGTAACCACAGCCACTATCATCGACTTTCATACCACTCCCGTGAATGGGGCTCGCGGACTTGTTCACAACGAGCTGATCCGGGGGGAGACGTTCGGCGTACTCACAGCACTTCTCCTGGGTTACATTACCGTTCTCATCCTGATCAATCGCGGGCTGGGCCTGTACACTCCCGTTCGGCTCACCAACCACATTCACGAGCAGCGACTCAGTCTACAGGCATGTGTTATCACCACACTGCTGCTCATGGGGACCCTCTACCTACTGCATGCAGATATGGTTCCGCGACGAATTGTTCTGCTTACATTTGTTCTCGTCACCGGCGCGCTTTCCCTGCGCCGCGGGGTCTTTCGTTCGTTGATGTATCGCCGCTTTGAACGTGGTTTGAATACGCGGAATGTACTCATCGTCGGAGCAGGAGCCGAGGCGCATGCACTGCGCCATCATATTCTCTCCATTCGTCAGTTAGGCCTGGTTTTCAAGGGCTTTGTGTATGTGCCCGGAATGGATGATCCTAGCCAAATGCGCCAGACAGGCGAGATCCTGGGTCCGCTGGACAAGCTCTTTGATTACGCGCGTCAGCACTTTGTCGATGAGATCTTCTTTACCGCTCCCTGCGAGCGGGGGGTCATCAACCGTACGCTTGAGAAGGCGCGGGAAAATGGCATCGATCTTCGCGTCGTACCTGACCTCTACGATGGACTGGCCTGGAGTAACAATATTGAGTACATTGGCCAGTTTCCCACCATTCCACTGCACCGCAGCGAGATTCCCGAGGTTGCTCTGGTTCTCAAGCGCGTTTTCGATGTGATCTTTGCCTCGGTCGTCCTGGCAGTGTTGTCCCCGGTCTTCCTCGGCATCGCCATTGCTATTCGGCTCGATTCGCGTGGTCCAATCTTTTATCTCTCGGAACGGATCGGTCGCAGAGGCCAGGTCTTCCGTTGCGTCAAATTTCGCACCATGGTCCCCGACGCAGATCGTCGACGCGCTGAGATCATGCATATGAATGAGCGAGAAGGAATCCTCTTCAAGGTCTCCCGCGATCCGCGCGTCACGCGTGTAGGCGCATTCCTTCGCAAGTATTCCCTCGATGAACTGCCACAGTTTTTCAATGTGCTTTCAGGCAGCATGAGTGTGGTGGGTCCACGTCCGCCCATAGCAAGTGAGGTGCGTCAGTATCAGCTCTCCCATCTGCGACGCCTCGATGTCACCCCTGGTATCACCGGTTTGTGGCAGGTGCAGGCTCGGCAGGATCCATCCTTTGACAGCTACATCTCACTGGATGTTGCCTATATCGAGAATTGGAGCCTCTGGCTGGATATTAAGATCATTCTGCGTACCATTGGGGTCGTGTTTTCTGGCACCGGTTCCTGATTTCTGCGGAACTGCAGGACCGCATCCTGTCGAGCATTCAATTCCGGCTCAGTTACACTAAATTAGTGAAGATTGCTCTCGCGCAGACAAACCCCACCGTAGGGGATTTTGCAGCCAATCACCAGAACATGGAGCTTGTTGTGCGGCAAGCTTCTGCCAATGGTGCCCGGCTTGTCGTTTTTCCTGAGCTTGCAATTGTAGGCTACCCTCCCGCCGATCTTCTGGATAAGTCGTCGTTTCTGGAGCGATGCGAGATGGAAATTCAGGCTCTGGTGCAGTTGAGCGCAAGCACCAGCGCAGCCATTCTTGTGGGAGTGGCAAGACCGGCCCCGGCCGGCTCCGGCAAGCCAGCCATCAATGTCGCTATCCTTCTCGATCAGGGAAAAATTCACTTCCAGCAACAGAAAATGTTGCTGCCGTTCTACGACGTTTTCGATGAGCAGCGTTACTTTGCTCCTGCAGATGCACAGCACATCTTTGAGTTTGAAGGGGAAAAGCTGGCCATTACCATCTGTGAAGATGCATGGAACGATAAGGACTTCTGGCCGCATCGGCTTTACCCCGTGGACCCTATCGAACAGTTGGCTGCCGAGAAGCCATCTTTACTCATCAACATTTCTGCTTCACCGTACTGGATCGGCAAACCGCAGATTCGCACGCGAATGCTGCAGTCTGTTGCCACGCGCCATCATCTGCCTGTTGTCTTCGTCAATCAAGTCGGCGGCAATGACAGTCTCGTCTTTGACGGTTCTTCCTTCGCCTTGAATCGCGCTGCAAAAGTGGTGGCGCAGGCTGCGGCATTTTCCGAGGATCTGATGTATGTCGAGACGGAGACATTGCATGCCGACCATCCTCCCGTAGCTATCTCCAGATCCATACCAGAACCCATCCCAGAGCAGGAGTTATTCCATGCGCTCGTGCTTGGCACGCGCGATTACATACGAAAAACAGGCTTTCGAAAGGCCTTGATTGGCCTGAGCGGCGGCATCGATTCTGCTCTGGTTGCTGTTCTTGCTACGCACGCCTTGGGTGCTGAGCATGTCCTCGCCATCGGCATGCCGAGCCAGTACTCCTCCGTAGGCTCTGTGGAAGATAGTCGCCAGCTGGCAGCTAATCTGGGGATTCCATTTCAGGTGCTTCCCATTGAGCCGATTTATCGCGAATATGAAGCCACGCTTCAGCCGCTTTTTCAGGGTCGAGCCCCCGATCTCACAGAAGAGAACCTGCAATCCCGTATC
>JAKBAG010000065.1 GCA_021809235.1 Acidobacteriota bacterium | reverse complement strand
GAGTGCCTGAGGATTGCGCCCGACATGCCCCAGCATGCCATACTGGTAGTCAACCTCTCGGGTCGTGGCGATAAAGATATGGGTATACTTGCCCGCGAGTTGAAGATAGCAGGAGCGGAAACGCCGATCGACGCCTAGCGCGTCCTCGGCCCATCAGGGTTCATGCCGATACATTTCCAACAGCATCCAGGACTGGTGGTCTATCTCACCGCAGGCGACAACGGCCTGCAGGCAGATGCCTCGCGCATCGCACGGGGCGATCTTTCCTTCACCCGCAATATTGCTCTGGCAGCGATTGATGCCGGTGCCGATGTCATCGAGCTGGGCGTTCCGTTCAGCGATCCCATGGCGGATGGCCCCATTATTCAACGCGCCAGCGAACGCGCTCTGCATGCCGGTACGCGGCTGGCCGATGTGCTTCGCCTGGCGGCGGAGCTGCGGCGCGAGCGGCCCCATGCCGGCATCATCCTGTTTTCCTATCTCAATCCCATCCTGCGTTTCGGCATGGCCCGCTTTGCCGATGAAGCCGCTGCAGCCGGTGCCGATGGTGTTCTGCTGACCGACATGATTGTCGAAGAGGCCGACGAATACCTTGCCCAGATGAAGCGTACCGGGCTGTCGCCGATTTTTCTGGCAGCACCCACCAGTCCGGATTCCCGGCTGGAAGCTATTGCCGCACACTCCGCAGGATTTGTCTATGCCATCTCCCGCACCGGCATCACTGGCAAGCAAAAGCAGCTTACCGGCGACGCCGCCGCGCTGGTTGAGCGCATTCGCCGATGGACCCGGCTGCCCGTCGCCGTCGGGTTCGGCATCTCCAACGCGGACCATGTAGCCCAGGTAGGGCAGTTCGCGGATGCAGCGGTGATTGGCAGCGCAATTGTGGAACGCATTGAGCGTTCTGATCCCAGTCAGGCAGCCGACGATGTCTCTCGATTTATCAAGGGTCTGCGGCAGCCCCAGCTGGCACAGGCCCTCTAACGCGCGCGGGAGCAACTGGCCCGCAGAACCCTCGCAACGCGGCATTCGGAGTCGATCGATTCCCTGCCGCCATCTCTGGCCCGGCGATCTCCCGCCAAGCAATCCGGCTATGCCGACTGCCTGCTGCAGGACGACTCGCAGAACTGCAATCCGTACACGAGGTAATTCATGACGCTCGAAGAACTGCGACAACAGATCGATGACCTGGACCGGCAGTTGGTGGAGTTGCTCAGCCGTCGCGCAGAGGCGGCTCTGAATGCAGGAAGGCTGAAAGTCGCCACTTCCCTGCCCATCTACGAACCGGCGCGCGAAAAGAAGATCTATGAGAACATTCGCGCGGCCAATCGCGGTCCATTGCCGGATATCGAACTGACGCACATCTACGAGCGGATCATTGACGTGATGCGGACGCTGCAGCGCAACGAACTGGCCAGCAAGAGAAACGCCCAGGCCGCAGGCCTTGGCCACGATGGAGGCGCAACGTCGCCTGAGACGGGGAACAGCAAATGATCGTAGCAATGCAGGAGTTGGCAACCGAAGAGCAGATCGACAACGTGATTGAGAAGATGGTGGAATCCGGCGTCAACGTTCACCGGACCACCGGAACCTCGCAAACCATCCTTGCCGGCGTGGGGCCCACGGCCAGCCTTGATATTGAGGAATTCAAGCTGCTGCCAGGCGTGCTCTACGTCCATCGCATCAGCTCGCCGTACAAGCTTGCCGGACGAGGCTTCCGCCCTGAAGGCACGATTGTCACGTTCCGCAACGGAGTTCAGATCGGGGGAGAACAGGTCGCGATCATGGCCGGTCCCTGCTCCATTGAAACCCCGGAGCAGATTCATGAAGTCGCCCGCCAGGTGCGAGCCGCAGGCGCATCGTTCCTTCGCGGAGGAGCCTTCAAACCGCGTAGCTCGCCCTATGCCTTCCAGGGACTTGGCATCGAGGGCCTGAAGCTGATGCGGGAGGCAGCAGACGCACACAATCTGCTGACCATCAGCGAAGTGATGGAAATCTCGCAGATTGAGCCCATGCTGCCTTATGTGGACTGCTTCCAGGTGGGCGCGCGCAATATGCAGAACTTCAATCTGCTCCGCGAACTGGGCAAGGTTCGCAAGCCTATCCTGCTCAAGCGCGGCATTGCCGCCACGATCGAGGAACTGCTGCTTGCCAGCGAGTACATTCTGGCCGGTGGCAATTATGACCTGATCCTGTGCGAACGTGGAATCCGGACCTATGAGACATACACGCGGAACACGATGGACGTCTCGGCCATTCCGGTCATCAAAAAGCTTTCGCACCTGCCCATCATCGGCGATCCCTCCCACGGAACGGGTCGACGGGATATGGTTCCTGCCATGGCTCGCGCCTCGGTGGCAGCCGGAGCCGACGGCATCATTGTCGAAGTGCATCCCAACCCTGACAAGGCCGTTTCTGACGGTGCGCAAACCATGTTCCCTGAGGCATTTGCAGAGCTGGTCGGCCAGCTTCGGCTGATCGCCTCGGCCGTGGGACGCAGCCTGTAAATGGCCGCCCCCATGGAGCGAATCCTGATCGTGGGCACCGGACTGCTCGGTGCCTCGACGGGGCTTGCGCTGCGGGAGGCTGGATTCTCTGGCAAGATCTTCGGCTGGGACAAGGATCTGGGTCAGCTTCGCGTTGCGATCGAGCGCGGCGCCGTGACGGAGGCTATTTCCGACGCAGGGCAGGCTTTGGCTGCGGCCGGCGATGCGGATCTGGTTCTGCTTTGTGGCCCGGTCTATTCGATCCTGGACTGGATGCAAAGCCTGGCGGGGCAGCTGCGCGCGGGGCAGCTGGTCACGGATGTTGGAAGTACCAAGGCCCAGATTACGGCTGCCGCAGAAGCACTCTTTGTGTCTCCTCAACGAGCTACATTCCTGCCCGGCCATCCCATGGCGGGGCGCGAGATGAGCGGGGCAGCTGCCGCCGATGTCGCACTGTTCCGCGGCGCTGCCTGGATCTTCACCGCAACGCCGCAACTGCTGCCGACAACCGAACAGCAGGATCTAGCGCTCGCATGGCGGCAGTGGGTCGGTCGAATGGGGGCCATTGCTATCGATCTCGATCCCGTGGTGCATGACCAGCAGCTGGCCTGGACCAGCCATCTGCCGCAATTCCTAGCCACGGCACTGGCAGCCGAGCTGCAATCCCGGCTGGATCCCGACCCTGCCCATGGCCAGATCGGTGGCCGCGCCTTGCGCGAGATGACCCGGCTCGGCTCCAGCCCATTCAGCATGTGGCGCGATATTGCAGCCACCAATACCGATGCGATTGCAGCCGCCTTGCTTGCGCTGGAGCAAAGACTGGCGCACATTCGTGAGAATCTGCGCACCCCGGAGCTGCGGGAAGAGTTTGAGCGCGCCAACCGCTTCCGCTCCCGTCTTTGAGCTGCTTTTCTGCCCGTTTTGCTGTCACGCACATCCACCTGCAACGCTACCCCGGCAGGGTTCCCCGCAGGAATCCTGTCGATGATAGCCTGAATATGGATGTCCAGAGCCTTCGACGCATGGACCAACGGGAGAAATCATGGCTGCAACCTCACTTGAAATTTCCACGCTTCAGCACAAAGTCGCCGACATGTCTCTGGCTGACTGGGGCCGCAAAGAGATCGCCATTGCCGAGCACGAGATGCCCGGCCTGATGGCCATCCGCTACAAATACGCACCGCAGCGCCCTCTGGCTGGAGTCCGCATCACCGGCTCGCTACACATGACCATCCAGACCGCCGTTCTGATTGAAACCCTGGTCGCCCTGGGTGCGGATGTTCGCTGGGCCAGCTGCAACATCTTTTCCACGCAGGACCATGCGGCAGCTGCAATTGCCGCCACGGGTGTGCCTGTCTTTGCCTGGAAGGGTGAGACGCTGGAGGAGTACTGGTGGTGCACCTACCAGGCACTGCAGCATCGCGATGGACTGGGTCCGCAGCTGGTGGTCGACGACGGCGGCGATGTGACGCTGCTGGTCCACAAGGGCTACGAACTGGAGTCCGGGGACCGATGGATCGATACTCCCTCGGAGAGTCACGAGGAACAGGTGATCAAGGACCTGCTTCGCCGCGTCCATGCCGAGGACCCGGATCACTGGCATCGGGTGGTTGCCGAGTGGCGTGGCGTCTCCGAAGAGACCACCACCGGCGTCCATCGGCTGTACAAGATGATGGAACAGGGCAAGCTGCTGGTGCCGGCCATCAACGTGAATGATTCGGTGACCAAGTCCAAATTCGACAATCTCTATGGATGCAGGGAGTCGCTTGCGGACGGCATCAAGCGTGCCACTGACGTGATGGTTGCCGGCAAGGTGGCCGTTGTCTGCGGCTATGGCGATGTGGGCAAGGGATCCGCCCACTCCCTGCGCGGCATGGGCGCCCGCGTCATCGTCACCGAGATTGACCCCATCAACGCGCTGCAGGCTGCGATGGAGGGCTTTGAAGTAACCACTCTGGAGGAGACTCTGGGACGTGGCGATATCTACGTAACCTGCACCGGAAACGTCGACATCATTACGCTTGAAGACATGCGGCGAATGAAGGATCAGGCGATTGTCTGCAACATTGGCCACTTTGACAATGAAATCCAGATGGATCGGCTGAACACGGCCGCGGATGCCACGCGGATGAATATCAAGCCACAGGTCGATCAGTACACCTTCGCCGACGGCCATAGCATCTTCATCCTCGCCGAAGGCCGTCTCGTCAATCTGGGCTGCGCCACCGGGCATCCCAGCTTTGTGATGAGCAATAGCTTCTCCAACCAGACGCTTGCCCAGATGGATCTCTGGGCAAACCGCGACACGTACAAGGTGGGCGTCTATACGCTGCCCAAACGGCTGGATGAAGAGGTGGCTCGCCTGCACCTGGAGAAGATCGGCGTGAAGCTGACCACACTGACCCCACGCCAGGCAGACTATATCGGCGTGCCGGTTCATGGTCCCTTCAAGCCGGAGACATATCGCTACTAGACCAACGCCAGCTGGCGCACCCGCCCCGGGCTCCGCCAGCTGGGAACTTCGGGACTACCCCTTGCATCCTGCCCCGCAGTTCCCGCATCGTTAGACAGTGGGGAGAGCCCCGAAATCCATCCGATCCGAGGTCGCAATCGTGCCCCTATATGAATATCGCTGCCAAGCCTGCGGCTACAGCTTCGAAAAGATCCAGAGCTTCTCGGCTGAGCCGGAGCGAGTCTGCCCCAAGTGCAACGGCCAGTTGATCCGTCCCATGTCTGCCCCAGCCCTGCAATTCAAAGGATCGGGCTGGTATATCAACGATTATTCAAGCAAGGGTTCGTCGAGCGCCGCAGCGCCTGCTGCCACCAGCGAGGGGAACGCGGCTCCTGCCTCTGCCGCACCGGCAGAAGCCAGTGCCCCGGCAGCCAGCAGCAGCCCAACCGCGTCTACCCCTTCCGCCTAAGGCAACCTAACGCGAAAGGTGCCGGTTGAAGAAGTCTGCCATCACCTGAAAGGCATCCTTTGATTCCGGCACTGCCGCGTTATAGAAGAATCCGTGAAAGAGTCCGTCCCAGACGTGAAGCTCGGTCTCCACACCGGCCTTGTGCAGGGCCAGCTCCGTCTCAATTGCCCCGCTCATTGCAAAATCCCGGGTTCCGGTAATCAGCAGCGTTGGGGGAAACTTTGCCAGCAATTCCGGAGCATGGATGGGCCCAGCCATTGGATCTCCGGGTTTGGCCGTGCGGAAGTATCCGAGTCGTTGCTGTCCGGGAGTCGCCGTCGGTGGCCTGCGCGCCTCGCCCAGCGGAAATGCAATGTATTGCGCATCTCCGCCAAATCCACCCGCCGAGGCACAGAAGATTCCATCCGCGCCCGGCATCGGTAGCCCATGGGTCTGGAACCACGCCAGAGACATGGCAGTTAGCATGCCGCCGGCAGAACAGCCATAAATGCCAATGGCTGCCGGAGCATGCTGCTTAAGCAATGCGCCATAGACGGCTGCCACATCCTGGCTCGCTGCAGGAAAGACATCCTTCGGGCCCTCGCGGTAATCCACGCTGACCACCTTCACCCCCATCATGGAGGCTAGCGGAATCGACTCCAGTTCCGCGCAACCTGGCCAGCAGCCGGAGAAACCGCCTCCATGCAGGTTGATGAGCACTCGATCCTGATTGCCTGCGGCCACTCCGCCGCGCGGGGTATAGACGAAGACATGGACTCCGCCCATCTCTTCCTCATGCCGATCCACGGCAAAATGCTGCTGATCCCAGGCCAGATAGGGCTTCATAAACCGGGGCACACCCGCATCCTGCTTGAGCAACTCCGGCTGCTGCATCTGCTGCAGGTGTTCGGTCACATAAGCTTTGGCCGCCGCACTCAGATTTGAGGAAAGTGGCACCGCCTCTGCGGGCATCTGCACGGTCCCGTCTGCCATCACCTGCACCTTGGGAGCCTGTGCCCATGCACTGCCTGAACCGAGTGCTACCAGCAATCCCAGGCAGCCGACTTGCGCGATCCGTTCGATACAGCCCATTCCCAGCATCACGATTCCTCCGTACGCATGGTAACGTACCCGGCAGCATCCCTTGCATTGGCGAGCGCGAATTCTCAATCAGCCGACTTTTGCGTTTTCTCCTCGTGATACTCGAGTTCCGTGTTGATGGCCCACAGATTGTCCTTCGTGCGAACTCCCCGAACGATATTCTCCACCGCTGTCATGGCTGTCAGCATCGAGTGGTCCTGATTGTTGTATTTGTGCATGCCGTTACGACCGATCAGGAACAGGTTCTCCAGTCCGTCTACATACTCGCGGATGACGCTAAAGTGATCGTAGCTTCCGAAGTACGCCGGATAGGTTTTGGGGACGCGCACCACATGCCAATCTTCCACGTCAGCAGTGGCCAGCAAGCCGATCCTGGAAGCCTCTTCGATGGCAAACTGTGCCATCTCCGCATCGGTCTTCTGCCACAGAGAGTCTGACTGGTTGCAGAAGTACTCCATTCCGATCCATATCTTCTCCGGATCACGGACCAGCCATGGACTCCAGTTGTTGAAGATCTGAAGCCGACCCACCATCACCTCCGGCTCGTGGATGTAGATCCAGTTGTCCTTCAACCTGCCGCCATCGGGCTCGTGGACCAGCAGGCGCGACGCCAGCAGCCCCACCGTAATAAAGTCGCGATACTGCAATCCCTCGCTGACCTCCATCACGGCTGGCGGTGCCGGTGGTTGCAGAGCACGAACCAGATCCTGCACCGGCATGGTGGAGAAGAAATACTCTCCGGAAAACTGAACCCTCTGGCCATTGGCACCCCTTGCCTCTACGGCCATCACACGACCTTCCGCGATCGTAACCCGATCCACCTGCATGCCCAGGTGAATCTCTCCTCCCTGCTCGCGGATGCAGTCCGCCACATGCTGCCAGAGCTGTCCTGGACCGAACTTTGGATAAAGAAAACGCTCAATCAGCGAAGTCTCCGTCTGCTTCTGTGCAATCCCTTCGGAGGGCTTGCGAAGTCGGTGACGGAGAACCTCCATCAGCGACAATCCCTTGATGCGCTGCGCCCCCCACTCAGCGCTGATGGCATCGCAGTCCACGCCCCAGACCTTCTGCGTGTAGGACTGAAAAAATGCCTTGTAGAGTTGCCGTCCAAATCGATTGATCAGGAAATCTTCCAGCGTCTTTTCTTCGCGACGCGGAAAAACAGCCGCCAGCAGATAGCTCCCGACGAAGTGCAGCGTCCGCAGCAGGCCCAGCTTCTGCAGTGTGTCCCGGCTGATCCGAATCGGATAGGCAAACAGACGACGCAGAAAGTAGATTCTGCTCTTTCGCTCCCGCACCAGCATGACGCGATCCTCGTCTGCGGGTGGAGCGCTTGTTTCTGGAATCGCTCGGATTTGGTTCTGGTAGCGCAGTATGCCGCTTGCCTTCGTCTCCAGTGGCATCCTGTCCATCCACCAGCGCATCACCCGATCCGATTTGGAAAAGAACCGGTGTCCCCCCAGGTCCATCCGGTAGTCCTTGTATTGCACCGTCCGGGAGAGCCCACCGACAGCATCGCCTGATTCGAGAACGATGGGGCGTATTCCCGCCTGCTGCAGCAGCTCATAGGCCGCCGTCAAGCCGGCTGGGCCGGCTCCAATCACGATGGCTGTCTTGGGGGAAGGTGTCTCCATCTGCCTCCATTCTTACAGCACATCGCAGGCGGCTGCGCACGGGAGGCTTCTGATTGATGCAAACCGTATCTGCCGCAGGAACTCCCTACTTCAAGGAGGCGAACCTGGGCATTCGTTCTGCCCCCAGCAGCAGAAAACATCCAGCATCAACGCTGTGGGAAGCTCATCTGCACATCCATGGGGGACTTGGCCGGAAGAATCTCGTCCACATCCACCCACTGCGTGGGGTACTGCCCCGTGTAGCAAGCGGTGCAAAATCCTGTTCTGCCCGACGCATCGCAGCAGTGCACCAGCCCGTCCAGGGAGAGATAAGCCAGCGAATCGGCTTCAATGAATCTTCGAATCTCCTCGATGGACTGGTTGGCTGCGATCAGGTCTCGCTTGCTTGGTGTGTCCACACCATAGAAGCAGGGAGAAACCGTTGGAGGACAGCTGATGCGGAGATGCACCTCGCGTGCGCCAGCTCCGCGCACCATGCGCACAATCTTGCGACTGGTGGTACCGCGAATGATCGAGTCGTCGATGAGGATGATGCGCTTGCCTTCTAGCAGATTGCGCACGGGGTTGAGCTTGAGCTTGACGCCAAAATCACGCACGCGCTGCTCCGGCTCAATAAATGTGCGCCCAACGTAATGGTTGCGAATCAATCCCAGTCGGAACGGGATCCCTGCCTCGGCTGCGTAACCAATGGCTGCAGTCACGCCGGAGTCCGGTACGGGCACAACCAGATCGGCATCCACATGCGACTCCCTTGCCAGTTGACGCCCCATCTCTTCGCGACTGGCCTGCACCCAACGCCCATAGATTCGGCTGTCTGGCCGTGCAAAGTAGACGTGCTCAAAGATGCAGCTAGCCTGCGGAACGCCCGTCGCATAATAGCGGCTGGTCACTCCGTCTTCGGTTACCATCACCAGTTCGCCCGGCTCCACGTCGCGCTCATATTCGGCGCGCAGCAGGTCGAAGGCGCAGGTCTCGGAGGCAAAGACAATCGTATCCGGCCCGTCGTTGTTGCGGATGCGCCCCATCGAAAGCGGACGGAAGCCACGCGGATCCCGTGCAGCAAAGATGCGATCCCGCGTCATCATGACGATCGAAAACGCGCCCTCGACCTGCTGAAGTGAATCGGCAATCGCATCCACCAGCGTCCCGGCCTGGGAGTGTGCAATCAGTTGCACGATGATCTCGGAGTCAGAGGTGGTCTGGAAGTAAGCGCCGGCTCGCTCCAGCCGGGTACGCAGATTCCCCAGATTCACCAGATTGCCGTTATGTGCAATGGCAATCAGTCCTTTGGTGGACTCCACACGGATGGGCTGCGCGTTCAGCAGCGCTGAGTCGCCTGTGGTCGAGTAGCGCGTGTGGCCGATGCTCAGGTTCCCGGGCAGCTTAGCCAGCACGTCCTCCGTAAAAATCTCCGAGACCAGCCCCATCCCCTTGATATTGCTGAGAGTCTGGCCATTGGCTGTGGCGATTCCCGCCGACTCCTGCCCGCGATGCTGCAGGGCATAGAGGCCCAGATAGACCTGCCGCGCGGCATCCGGATGGCCATGCACGGCCATGACACCGCACTCCTCGCGAAGCGTATCGCCTTCATGCTCGCGACGTGCTGCCGCCTGTAGCTCCGCTGCGCTGTACGAGCCTTCGATTGCAGAGTTGCCCATTCCCGCCACCGATTCATAGAGCCGCAGAACGCTCACGCCATCACCTCTTCCAGCAGCGCTGACTCAAGCGCTCCGCCCCATGTTTCCATCAGATCTGGAATGCCAGCGGCAATCACCGTCTGCCCGTAAATGGAAATCTCCAGCCGGTTGCCACCCGTGGTGCCGATCTGTGCGGCGCAGAATCCGAACTCCGCGGCCAGCTTCTCAACTTCGCCCACATGCTTGGCTGCTGTCGTCATCACCATCGTGGATGCCGGTTCGGCAAAGATGCCAAAGAGCGGAGCTGCCGCCAGCGCAGGCTCCTGCGCTACGGTTGCACCCACTCCATGCGCCAGCGCTGCCTGCGCCAGAGCCACAGCCAATCCGCCATCGGAAACATCCCGCATGCAGGTGGCCAGCCTGCGCTCTGCCAGCCGACGCAGCAGCTTGTGCAACCGCGCCTCAGCCTGGAGATTCAATTGCGGCGGAGTGCCCCACACACTGCCCAGCACCACCCGCGCATACTCTGACGAGCCAAACTCACGCAGTGCCTGTCCCTGCGCCTCAGGATGCGCCAGATCGCCCTCAGGCGCAAGCTCTGCGGTATCCACCGGCACCAGCGAGTAGACGATGTAGGGATTGATGCCGACTGGCTCAAACGGGACAGCACGCTGCGGCTCCGGCTGGCCAGGTTCATCCATCGGCCACAGGACCAGCACAGCTTCCCCGCCGCGCTGGAATGAGGAGGGTACTGCGCGGGAAACATCGTCCATGACGCCGACGACGCCCAGCACCGGCGTCGGGTAAATGCCCACGCCACGCGTCTCGTTGTAGAGCGAAACATTGCCACCGGTGATCGGTGTGCCCAACGCCACGCAAGCCTCGGAAAGCCCGTCGATTGCGGCGGAAAACTGCGCCATGATCTCCGGCTTCTCCGGATTGCCAAAGTTCAGGCAGTTGGTTGCGGCCACAGGTTCGGCACCCACAGCAGCCACCTTGCGTGCAGCTTCGGCCACGGCATGCTGCGCGCCCAGCTTCGGATCCAGCCAGCACCAGCGGCCGTTGCCATCAACGGCCATCGCCAGACCGCGCTCCTGGCCGGGCCTGCCGGTACCCTTGATCCGCATCACGCCGGCTTCGCCCATCCCCGGACCAAGTACCGTGTTCGTCTGCACCATTGTGTCGTACTGCTCATGCACCCATCGCTTGGAGCAGCTATTGGAGCTGGCCAGCAGCTTGCGCAGATCCGCCGTGTAGTCCCGCGGCATCGTCAAGCGCTCCAGCGCCTCAGCGGGAATCTCCGCGTTCACCGGCACCTTCCATTCGCCCACCGGGCGGCGATAGACCGGCGCATCATCGGTCAGTGACTGATTGGGAATGTCGGCCACGAGCACACCGTGCTCCCGCACCCGCATCCGCGGCTCGGCAATCACCTTTCCGATCGTCACCGCATCCAGACCCCACTTGGCAAAGACGCGCAAAACCTCCTCCTCGCGTCCGTGCTCGGCCACCAGCAGCATCCGCTCCTGACTTTCAGAGAGCATAATTTCGTAGCTGGTCATTCCGGTTTCGCGCTGCGGAACCTCATCCAGCTCGATCTCCACCCCTACGCCGCCGCGTGCGCCCATCTCGCAGGTAGAGCACGTCAGCCCCGCTGCTCCCATATCCTGAATGCCCACGATGGCGCCCGTCTTCATCGCCTCCAGACAGGCCTCCATCAACAGCTTTTCCATGAATGGGTCGCCAACCTGCACGTTGGGTCGCTTCTCCTCGGTTCCTTCGTGGAACTCCTCGGAGGCCATCGTCGCCCCATGGATTCCATCGCGTCCGGTCTTGGCACCCACATAGATAACCGGGTTACCCACGCCCGCCGCCTTACCATAGAAGATCTCATCCCGACGCATCAGCCCCAGGGCAAAGGCATTCACCAGAGGATTGCCGCTGTAGCAGGGCTCAAACTTCGTCTCGCCACCCAGATTCGGCACGCCAAAGCAGTTGCCATATCCGGCAATCCCACTTACCACGCCCTCCACAATCGAGTGATTCTTGCGCACCATCGCCGCGCGATCCGCTCCATCCGCCTCTTCGGCATGCAGCGGACCAAAACGCAGGGAATCCATGACCGCCAACGGCCTGGCACCCATGGTGAAAATATCCCGCAGAATGCCGCCAACTCCCGTGGCAGCGCCCTGATGCGGCTCAATGTAGCTGGGGTGATTGTGGCTCTCAATCTTGAAGGCGCAGGCCCATCCGTCGCCCACGTCAATGATGCCGGCGTTTTCACCTGGCCCCTGCACCACGCGTTCGCTCTTCGTCGGCAGCCTTTTCAGATGAACACGTGACGACTTGTAGGAGCAGTGCTCGCTCCACATTACGGAGTAAATGCCCAGCTCCGTCAACGAAGGAACCCGGCCCAACGCTGCCAGAATTCGTTCATACTCCTCGCCAGTGATCCCGTGCCGCGAAAGCATCTCCGCGGTAACCACCGTCGCCTCCGGCACTGCCACTGCTGCAGCCGCCGCTCCGTACGCCGAATCGCTCATCCCAGCCAGCCCCATCCCCTCGATGAATTTCCGGTAAATCCCATTTCATTGTCGCATGAAGCCAAACCGCCAGACTCGGCTTCCCATACCCTCTTGCCGCGCCATCCCTCGCGATATGGCCGGATTGCTCGCAACTCCATCCACGCAGTCCGATGCTTACCAACACAGGCTGCGGGAGGTCTTCCAGAATCGGGCCGCCGGACGGCAGACCTGCAGGCGCGCCACTGAGAGTATCTGTGCGATACTGATTGAAGATTACTCCCCGATTCGGCCGGGATGGCGGAACTGGCAGACGCAGCGGACTCAAAATCCGCCGAGGCAACCCCTCGTGGGGGTTCGACCCCCCCTCCCGGCACCAACAAAAT
>JAKBAG010000064.1 GCA_021809235.1 Acidobacteriota bacterium | reverse complement strand
TTCGCCCGTGGCCGGGGTGGCGGACTGCGGGATGGATTCGGAATCGCTCATGGTGGCCGCTTCAGCGTAATTGAGCCGGAGCGAGAGGGCAAGGGGTTCAAGTTTTGCCCTGTGGAAACCGATAAGGAGGACAGACGTATTCGCACAGGTTGCCGGAGGTATGCAAGTCCGACTGCTTGGCAGGCCGGGATGCCAGCCGGGCAACGTGTGAATTGCAGGGGAACGGAGTTGCAGGAAGGCCAGCCATGGATGATCTGACACGAGAGTTTCTGATTGAAAGCCAGGAGGGCCTGGACAGGATGGAGCGCTGCCTGACCGACCTGGAAGAGCGTCCACAGGATCGCGAGCTGCTGAGCGACATCTTCCGCTCGGTGCACACGATCAAGGGCACGACGGGATTTCTTGGCTTCAAGCGGCTGGAAAAGCTGGCGCATACAGGCGAAAACCTGCTGGGGTTACTGCGCGACGGCAAGCTGGTGGCTACGCCGCCCATCATTACAGGGTTGCTGGAGTTGCTGGACGGCCTGCGCGGAATTCTAAGCATTGTGGAAGAGACCGGCGGCGAAGGCGACGGCGAGGATGTGTCGCTGATTGAGCAGTTGAAGGTGCTGCAGGCGCTGCCCGTCGAAGCGGAGACTGCCAAGCCGACCGTAATGGCCGCAGAGCTGGCCCGGCAAAGCAGTGATGTGCTGCCGACGGTTCCAGAGGCGACTGTAGCACCACCACCAACCATGCCTAAAACAGCCGCAGTAGCCCCGGTCGTCCCTTCTGCGCCGCTGGCCGCAACGTCGGCAACCGAAACCGCAGAGGTACAAAAGCCTCGCATGGGAGCGACAGCTGCCAGTGATAGCACACTGCGCGTGGATGTGGCATTGCTGAACAGGATGATGAATCTGGTAGGCGAACTGGTGCTGACGAGGAATCAGATTCTGCAGGCCACGGCACAACATGAGAATCTGACGCTGCTTTCCCGCAGGCTGGACATGGTTACGGCGGATTTGCGTGAGTCCGTGATGAAAGCGCGGATGCAACCAGTCTCCAATGTGTTTTCCAAGTTTCCTCGCATCATTCGCGATCTGTCACAGATGTTGCATCGCAGGGTGCGGCTGCTGATGGAGGGCCAGGAGACGGAGCTGGACAAGAGCCTGCTGGAGGCGATCAAGGATCCGCTGACCCATGCGGTGCGCAATTCCATGGATCACGGCATTGAGCCGCCTGAGGTCCGCCAGGCAGCAGGCAAGGATCCGGAGGGAACGCTCAAGCTGAGGGCCTATCAGGAAAGCAGCCACGTGATTATCGAAGTCTCCGACGATGGGGCCGGCATTGCGGTGGAGAAGGTGCAGAAGAAGGCGATCGAGCGAGGATTGATCACCACAGAGCGTGCGGCCCAGTTGAGCGAGCGCGAATTGCTGCAGTTGATCTTCCTGCCTGGTTTCTCCACGGCGGAGGCGGTGACCAACGTGAGCGGTCGCGGCGTGGGTATGGATGTAGTGCGCACAAACGTGGAGAAGATCGGCGGCAAGGTGGAGTTGGATTCCAAGCCGGGTAAGGGGACCACGTTGCGTCTCCGGATTCCGCTTACGCTGGCCATTGTTCCAGCGTTGATTGTGAAAAGCCAAGGCCAGAGTTTTGCGCTGCCGCAGGGAGCGCTCTCCGAGCTGGTACATGTGCCGCCGGAGCGTTATGAGCAGGATATCGAATGGATGGAAGGCGCACCCCTCTATCGACTGCGCGGAAATCTTCTGCCACTTGTCTTTCTGGAGCGAATGCTGCTTTCCGGTGATGGGGATAAGCCGGGCAGGGATCGCGACAACTATATCGCTGTGCTGGAGGTGGATGGGCGGCGCTATGGATTAGTTGTAGACGGGTTGGCTGATCCGGAAGAGATCGTAGTGAAGCCGCTAAGTGCTGTGCTGAAGTCGATTGGTTTGTATACGGGAGCGACGGTGCTGGGCAGCGGTGATCTGGCTCTGATTCTCGATCCGAGTTCGATTGCCATGCGGGCAGGAGTGCAGATGAGCCTGCAGGAAGAGCACGCCGAAATGGAGCAGAACGGCGAGCTGGGTACCGTACGGGGAGCCGAGTATCTGGTGGTGGAAGCGGCGGCACGCAAGGCTGCGGTGGCGCTGAGCGATGTACTGCGCATCGAACGGATTCCGCTTTCCCGCGTGGAGTATATCGGGTATCGTCCGGTGTTGAACTTTGAAGGACAACTGCTTCCCGTGGAGGATGCTGGCGGAATTCTCCGCGAAGCTGCTGAGAGAACGGATGTGGAGGAGCAGCAGGTGACGGTGGTCGTCTGTCGAGATGGAAATCGACATGTGGGTCTGGCCGTGCATGCTGTGCTGGATGTGGCTTCTGGCAGACAGCTGATGGAGGCCGGAACAGAGCGTGCAGCCGATGGCGTGACGCTGCTGAAGGACCACGTGACCAGCGTGGTGAACCTGAGTGGCGTGGAAGCACTGCCGGTGAGTGCTGGTTACTCGAATGTGGGATTTGCGGAGGATGTGCAATGAGCCAGATGGAGAGCGGACAAAAGATGGCGGGTGCAGCCGGGCAGATGACGGTGCGACGCAAGGACAAAAGCGAAACACTGGCGGAAGTGTGCTCGGTGCAGCTGGCAGATACATGGTTTGGTGTGCCGATTCAGCACATTCTGGAGATCGTTGGCGGAGCCAGGCCGGAGCCCGTACCGCTGGCTCCTGATTTTGTGGGTGGACTGGTGCATTATCGCGGGGATGTGCTGACGACAGTATCGCTGAGGCGGCTACTGGGGCTGCCGGAGCAGGAGGCATCGCAGGACATTCTAGTGCTGGAAAGCGAACAGGGATGTTTTGGCCTCCTGGTGGATGCAGTGGGAGAAGTGCTGATGGTTTCATCCAGGGACTTTGAACAGAACCCTTCCATTCTCGACGAGCGCAGACGGATGTTGTTCGCAGGGGCTTACAAGCTGGATGGGAGATTGCTGGTGATGCTGGATCCAGAGCGTCTGGATCCGATGCGGCTAGGAGCCGCGGCATAATCCAGCGGCAGGGAGAGGAGCAAGGGATGCGTGCGTTGATTGTGGACGATTCACGATTTGTGCGGGATTTCCTGCGAGGTTTGCTGGAAGAACGCGGGATTGAGTGCGAAGAGGCTGCAGACGGACAGGCAGGGATGCATCGCGTGCACGAAGGCGCGCCGTTTGATTTGGCACTGGTGGACTGGAACATGCCGGTGATGGATGGATTCGAAATGCTGCAGAAGCTGCGCACGGAGGGCCATCCGGAGATGAAGGTGATGATGGTGACCACCGAGGCGGAGAACGAATTCATAACCCGGGCACTGGATGCCGGAGCCGATGAGTACCTGATGAAGCCATTTGATGGAGAGGCGCTGGGTGAAAAGCTAGCCATGCTTGGGCTGGTGGAGGCATAAGCGATGGCAGAGCCGGGCGGTGCAGTCCGAATCCTGATCGTCGATGATTCCGCCGTGATGCGTAGCCTGCTGCGAGCGGTGGTAATGACCGACGTACGGCTGGAGGTGACGGCAACGGCAAGCAACGGAGAGGCCGGTTTGCGGGCCATGGAAGCATCCCGTCCAGATCTGGTGCTGCTGGACGTGGAGATGCCGGTGATGGATGGGTTGAGTACGCTGCGCGCAATGCGAGAGTGCGGTCTGCGCGTGCCAGTGATCATGTGCAGCACGCTGACACAGCGGGGCGCACAGGTGACGATTGAGGCGCTGGCCTCCGGTGCGGCTGACTACGTAGCCAAGCCATCCGGACAGCCGTCGCGCGAGGCTGCAGTTGAGGCATTGGCGCATGACCTGGTGCCGAAGATTCTGGCTTTGACGCTTCGACGAACAGCAGCGACTGCTGCGCCCCGAGCAATGAGCGCGGTGCTTCCGCCGATGGCGGCTCCGAGCAGTGTGGCAAATTCGGGATGGGCTGCAGCGGCTGATTCAGGGGCAGTGCCGCGCATGGTGGTCATTGGTGTCTCCACGGGAGGGCCGGCGGCGTTGGATATGCTGCTGCCAGCACTCCCGGCGGATTTCCCCGCTCCCGTACTGGTAGTGCAGCACATGCCAGAGCTGTTTACGCGACTGCTGGCCGAGCGACTGGATTCGCGCTGCGCCCTGCATGTAGTAGAGGCCGAGGAGGGCATGGCGGTTGAGAATGGACATGTGTACGTGGCCAAGGGTAACTGGCACTTGGAGGTGCATGGGGATGCGCGACTTGGCCGAATGCGGTTGCATATGACGCAAGCGCCTCCGGAAAACCATTGTCGACCTTCGGCGGATGTGCTGTTTCGCACGGCAGTGGAGTGCTGTGGCAATGCCGTGCTGGGCGTGGTATTAACCGGAATGGGTGCGGATGGACTAGCGGGTTGCCGGTTGATTCGAGCGCGTGGCGGCAGTGTGCTGGCACAAGACCAGGCAACAAGTGCGGTATGGGGCATGCCGGGAGCGGTGACGCAGGCGGGGCTGGCGCAAAAGGTGCTGCCGTTGCAGGCGATTGCCGGAGAAGTGATGCAACGGGTGTATCGGCATGGGGCTGAGGCAAGGGGAATCGAGCCGGTGAGGCAGAAATGGGCGGTGTAAGCAATGGCGATGGGTATGATGGGGAGCACAACGATGGCTGCGTGGGGCAGTGGAGCGTCGCGCACGGAGAGTGCATCGCCTGCCGATTTTGCCTATCTGCGACAGTTGGTGTACGAGCAGTCACAGAATGTGCTGGATGCATCGCGGGATTACCTGTTTGAGACGAGGCTGGCGAAGCTGTTGCGGGGTCATGGACTGACGAATATCGAGGAGCTTGTGCAGTTGCTGAAGTTGCGACATAGCCCGCAACTGGAGCGTGCGGTTGCCGAAGCCATGACGATCAATGAGACCAGCTTCTTTCGCGATGGAAGGCCGTTTGAGCTATTGCGCACGGAACTGCTGCCTAAGCTGATTGAAGCAAGAAAATCTACTCGGCGATTACGCTTCTGGAGTGCGGCCTGCTCCACAGGGCAGGAGGCATACAGCCTTGCGATGCTGCTGCGTGAGCATTTTCCTTCGTTGGCTGGGTGGGACGTTGTGATTGAAGGAACAGATCTCAGTGCAGATGTGGTGTGTCGTGCGCAGAGCGGTCGCTACCAGCGGATTGAGATCAATCGTGGACTTCCAGCTAGGAATATCGTCACCTATTTTGACCACACAGGCGAGGATTGGACGGTGAAGCCGGAGTTGCAGCGTATGTGCCGATTCCGACAGGCGAATCTGTGTGCACCGAATCTTCCGTTCCAGGAGAACTTTGATGTGGTCATGCTTCGCAATGTGATGCTCTACTTCAACCAGGAAACCAGGAAGCGCTTGTTGGCACAGGTGCGTCGATTACTGGCTTCCGATGGAATTCTGTTCCTGGGCTCCAGTGAGCAGCCGGCAGATATGTCTATCTGGAATGCCGTGCTGGCTGGTGGTACGGCACATTATCGGCCCAAGGTGTAGCGATACAAGCGGTCGCAATACCTTCCACCCTGGAGGTAATGCCAGAATCCGGTCTGGGAAGTTGACGTGTGTGGCATGGAAGCGAATCGGCGGCAGTGGAATTCATGATGGGCCGGTGGAAGATATGCTTATGATTAATGTCGCAGGATCTCACCCAGAACGAGCGAGACGCAGATGCGCTACAGTGCTTTCATCCGGTAACAGCAGCCTGGTTTCGCGCTGTTTTTGAATCTCCCACGCGCCCGCAGCAACTGGGTTGGCCGATGATTGCCCGCGGTGATAGTACCCTGATCCTTGCACCCACAGGAACCGGGAAGACGCTGACCGCATTTCTCTGGTGCCTTGACCGCCTGATGCTGCAGGAGTCGGTGGGAGAGGTCGGATGCCGGGTGGTATACGTGTCTCCGCTGAAGGCTCTGGCCGTGGATGTGGAGCGCAATTTACGCTCTCCGCTGGCTGGCATCGAGAGGATGGCGCGGCGCTTGAACGTACCGGTACGCGTTCCTGAGATCAGCATCCGTACCGGCGACACGAGCCAAAAGGAGCGGGCGCGGTTTCGGCGACATCCGTCGGAGATTCTGATTACAACGCCGGAGTCGCTGTATCTTCTGCTCACGTCGCAGTCGGCAGAGGCGTTGCGCAGCGTGGATACAGTGATAGTGGATGAGATTCACGCGCTGGCACCGACCAAGCGTGGCGCGCACATGTCTCTGACTCTGGAGCGGCTGGAGGCGCAGACCGGAAGGCGGCTTCAGCGGATTGGGTTAAGCGCCACGCAACGACCGCTGGAGGAGATTGCGCGATTCCTCGGTGGTGCAGAGGTGGACCAGCCTGAAAGCCGGACCACCGATGAAGCCGAAGTCGGCAGTTTACGCTGGCGTCCGGTGACTGTGGTAAATGCCAGCGCTCCAAAGGAATTGCGGCTGAAGGTGGAAGTTCCTGTAGAGGATATGGCGCGGCTGGGTGAGATGGAGCCGATGCCGATGGGAGCCGCATCGCAGACACCGAAGCGCAACTCCATCTGGCATGCGATCCATCCGCGACTGCTGGAGCTCATTCGAGAGCGCAACTCCACGATCGTGTTTGTCAACAGTCGGCAGGTGGCGGAACGGCTGGCGGCGGCGCTGAATGAGCTGGCAGGGGAGGCCATTGTTCGCGCCCATCACGGATCACTGGCTGCAGAACAGCGATCCGTAATTGAGGAGCAATTAAAGGCGGGAACACTGCGTGGATTGTGCGCAACCTCGACGCTTGAGTTGGGCATTGACATGGGAGCTGTGGACTTGGTTGTGCAGATTGAGTCGCCGCCTTCTGTGGCCAGCGGCATGCAGAGGATTGGACGCGCCGGGCACAGTGTGGGAGCGGTAAGCGAGGGAGTTCTGTTTCCAAAGTTTCGCGCCGATTTGATTGCCTGCGCTGCAATGACGCGAGCCATGCGCGAAGGCAGGATTGAGTCGACGCGATATCCACGCAATCCGCTGGATGTGCTTGCGCAGCAGGTGGTGGCGATGGTGGCGCAGCCTCCGCATGGATGTGCGGTGAGCCTGGAAGATCCGGTGGTAGACGGTGGCCGGATGCCTGTGTGTGCGATGGATCACGAGGAACCCGATATAAATGACTCCCGGCAGGAAGCTCCGCAGGGTATGCGCGTGGAGGAGATTTACCGGCTGGTGCGCGGTGCGGCTCCCTTTGCCGAGCTGTCCCGCGCGGCATTTGAGGGAGTTCTGGATCTTTTGGCTGGCCGGTATCCGTCAGATGAGTTTGCCGAGCTACGGGCAAGGGTGACCTGGGAGCGGATGCGCAATGTGGTAGTTCCAAGGCAGGGCGCGGCGCGGCTGGCAATCGTGAATGGTGGCACAATTCCGGATCGCGGGCTGTACGGCGTCTTTCTGGCCGGTCCCGAAGGCAAGGCGCATCGCGTAGGCGAACTGGACGAGGAGATGGTCTTTGAAAGCCGCGAAGGGGATACATTTCTGCTTGGAGCGAGCACCTGGCGCATGGAGGAGATTACCCATGACCGTGTGATGGTTTCACCGGCGCCGGGTGAGCCGGGCAAGATGCCGTTCTGGAAAGGAGATGGACCAGGGCGTCCGCTGGAGTTTGGGCAGGCCATGGGAGCCATGGTGCGTGAACTGCTTGCCATGCCGAAACCGGCAGCTTTGACTCGTTTGGTGACCGAGCATGCGCTGGAGCCGGGTGCAGCAGAGAACCTGCTGCGATTTCTGGATGACCAGAAAGAAGCCACAGGAGTGGTTCCGGATGATCGGACGATTCTGATTGAGCGCTGCAGGGATGAGCTGGGCGACTGGCGCGTGTGTGTGCAGACACCGTTTGGCAGTCGAATCCATACGCCATGGGCAATGGCAGCGATGGGCAGACTGCGCGCAGCGGGCGGGCCGGATGTGGAGGCGCTGTGGAGCGACGATGGATTTGTACTGCGATTTCCGGATATGGATGAGCCGCCCGGCGATACGTGGGTGATGGTGGAATCTGGAGAGGTGGAAGAACTGGTACTGCGGCAACTGGGTGCAACGGCTTTGTTTGCCGGGCGATTCCGGGAGGCTGCGGCGCGTGCGCTGCTGCTGCCCCGCCGCCGCGCCGATGGCAGAACGCCGCTGTGGCAGCAGCGAAAACGCGCATATGACTTATTGAGCGTGGCTTCGCGTTATCCGGCTTTTCCCATGTTGCTGGAGGCCTATCGCGAGTGCATGCGGGATGTATTTGACCTGCCTGCACTGGTGGAGACGCTCCGACGGGTGGAGCAGCGGCAGATTCGCGTGCATGTGGTGGACACGAAAAAGCCATCGCCGTTTGCCTCGTCGCTCCTATTCAGCTATGTGGCGAATTTCCTCTATGACGGGGATGCACCGCTGGCTGAGCGGCGGGCGCAGGCGCTGACGGTGGATCAGGAGCAGCTGCGGGAGCTGATGGGGACCGGTGACCTGCGTGAACTGCTGGATGTCGATGCCATGCAGGAAGTGGAGGAGCAACTGCAGTGCCGCAGCGAAACCATGCGGGCGAGAAACCTGGACGGATTGCATGACCTGTTGCTGCGGCTGGGGGATCTGAGTAAGGACGAGCTGGCAGATCGTGTGGGATATGAAAGCTGGCAGAACGATCTTGCGCGGCTACAGCGCGTGCGACGCATCCTTGAGTTGAGAATTTCAGGAGAAAAGCGATGGATTGCGGTAGAGGATGCAGCTCGATATCGGGATGGACTGGGTATTCCCATGCCGCCGGGGATTCCTGTTGCACTGCTGGAGCCGGTGAAGCAGCCGGTGCTGGAGCTGGTGCGACGCTATGCGCGAACACATGGACCGTTCGAGCTGCCGGCGCTGCTGGAGCGATTTGCATTGGATGCAGAAGCAGCCAAGCAGGCGTTGCGCCAGTTGTGTGGCGAGAATCGCTTGCTGGAAGGCGGCTTCCGTCCGGGAGGAACGCAGCAGGAGTGGTGCGACGCAGAAGTGCTTCGGCAGATCCGGCAGAAGTCACTTGCGCGGTTACGGCGGGAAGTGGAGCCGGTTGAGCAGCGTACGCTGGCACGGTTTGCCACCCACTGGCAGGGGTTGATAGCGCCACGGCGTGGGATGGATGCTCTGCTGGATGCGATTGAAGGTCTGCAGGGGGCACCGTTGGTGGCGTCGCTGGTGGAATCTGCGATTCTGCCTGGACGGGTGGCGGGCTACAAGCCGGAGGATTTGGACCGGCTCATTGCAGCAGGAGAAGTGACCTGGGCAGGGTGGGAGCCGCTGGGCGAACGCGATGGCCGGGTTCGACTTTACCTGGCAGACAGCATGGCAGAGCTGACGGAGCTGGACAGTGATGCGGCTGAGGTGAGCGAGATCGAGCAGAAGATGGTGGAACTGCTGCGGATCCGCGGGGCCATTTTCTTTGAGGAGCTGCATGGGGCAATTGGTGGAGGATATCCGGGCGAGAGTGTGGATGCGCTGTGGTCGCTGGTATGGCGCGGGTGGGTGACGAACGATTCTCTGGAGCCTTTGCGTGCCTATGTGGCAAGGCAGGAAACGTATCGGCGTAGCGAGCGCAGAGTTCTCCATGCACGGCAGGGAAGTGCTGCGTATCGATCGCGGCGCACGACGCCATCCACGGCTACGGGGCGTTGGTCGCTGATGCCGCGGATGCGTGGCGAGCACCGAACAGCAGCCAGGAGTGAAGGTGTGACGCGGGCACTCCATGCTACGGCACGACAGTTGCTGCGCCGCCACGGGGTGCTGCTGCGGGAACAGGTGGCAGCGGAGAATATACCCGGGGGATTCTCGGCGTTGTATCCAGTGCTGAAGGCGATGGAGGAAAGTGGACGGGTACGGCGCGGCTATTTTGTGGCCGGTCTGGGTGCCACCCAGTTTGCGTTGCCTGCGGCGGTGGATCTGCTGCGTTCGCTGCGGACATCTGGAGAACAGACGCTGGTAGACACGGAGAAGCCGGAGTTTGTGTTAATGGCAGCGACGGATCCGGCGAATCCGTATGGGAGCACTGTGAAGTGGCCGGAACTGCCGGCTGAAAGTGATGGCAGAGAGATGGCTCCGCGGGCGCTAACGCGAGCTGGTTATGCGCAGGTGATTCTATGCCGGGGTTGGCTTGCTGCGTGGATGCGACGTGGGAATCCAAACCTGGTGGTCTTTCTGCCCGAGCAGGAGCCGGAGCGATCGAAGATGGCGCGCGGGCTGGCAAGATTTTTGGCTGCGGAAGGCCAGGCACAGATGCAGCGTGAGACTGGATATGGAAGACTGGTGACAACGGTCAATGGAGTACCCGTGGGCGAGCATGTCATGGCTCATGCACTCGCCGAGGCTGGGTTTGTCCCCGGTCCCTTGGGGATGCATCTGCGACGCACAGGGCATGCTCCACAGCGGTTGTCCGCACAGGAAGCAGCGAAGAATCGTCCGGCTTTGACCCGGCTGGATGGCCAGGGGGACTAACGATGCCAGAGGGAGATACGATCTTTCGTACGGCACGCACGCTGCGACGCGCACTGGTGGGTGCACAGGTTTCCGGATTCTCGACCAGTATGGCTGAGCCAACGCGTGCCCAGGATGAACGGAGCTTCCTGGGGCAATATGTGCTGAGTGTGGAGTCGCGTGGCAAGTGGCTGCTGATCGTGTTTGGGCCGGAAGCTGACAGTGAAGAGTCTGCACAGCGAGTGCTGGCCACACACATGCTGATGAGTGGAAGCTGGCATGTATATCCGATTGGAGCAACGTGGCAGAAACCGCGCGAACAGGCACGAATTCTGGTGGAAACCGAGGGCTGTGTGGCAGCAGCATTTCGTGTGCCGATCGCCAAGATTTACACATGGGAGAAGTTGCGGCGGGAGCGAAAAATTCCGCGTCGCAACGAAGACTTGCTGCAGGATGAGTTTGATTCCGAGGCCGCGCTGGTCCGGCTGATGGCGCATAGGTCGGAGATGATCGGCGAGGCGATAGTGAAGCAGCGCGTAATGGCCGGGGTGGGCAATGTGTTCAAGAGTGAGGTTTGCTTTGCTGAAGGCGTCAGTCCGTTTGCGCGCGTGGATTCGTTAAGCGAGCAACAACTCCGCAACCTGATTGCGCGGGCACGGCAGCAACTGAAGGCCAATGTGATGGAGGATTCCGGCAACCAGATAGTAACGTATAGAGGACTGCGCCGAAGAACGACGCGAAGTGCTGATCCCGGGGCGAATCTGTGGGTGTATGGACGGCGGGATGAGCCATGCCGACGCTGTGGCGCGGGGATTGCACGGGCACTGCAAGGTGAAGGTGCGCGGGTGACCTACTGGTGCCCACAATGCCAGCCTGTGCCAGTGGATGCGGAGTTATGAGGACGGTTTCTTGTTGCCGATGCCGAATATCTTTTGCAGAAAATTGCGGTGATCAGCATTGGGATGGCTGCAGGTGGCCTGCGGCACGGTTCCGGCCAGGAAGGCAGCAGTATAGGTGTCCGTGGAGCAGGTACTGTCAGCCGGAAGATCCGTATTGGAATCGATGGGAACAAGCTGAACGCCATCTGGCGGAATGAACTCTGCAGTATCCGAGTATTGGGGCAGTGTCACGGCGCGTTTCATAAAGTCAGCCCAGATGGGGGCAGCCGCGTGCGCACCTTCGATCTTGAGATCGGTGTAGTCGTCATTGCCGACCCAGACAATGCAGAGCAGATTGGTGGTGTATCCGACGAACCATGCATCGTGCTCGGTGCCGGTCTTTCCTGCGGCAGGAGCCGTGAAACCCATGTTGCGTACGCCAGCCCCGGTCCCCTTGCCCTGCAGTACGGCCTCCATCATGTTCGTGGTCAGATAGGCCACGCGAGGGTCCAGGATTTGCTTGCTGGTAGGGGTGAAGTCAGTGATTACATCGCCGGAGGGCGTGCGGACACTGGCTACCATCCAAGGGTCAATTTTCAGGCCGCCGTTGGCAAAGGCAGTGTAGACGCCGGCCATGTCAAGCGGGGTGGAATCATAGGCGCCGATAGCAACGGCGGGCGTGGCTCGCGCCGAGGAGATACCCAGATCCCGGGCCAGGGAAGCCACGGTGTCGAAGCCGACGAGCGACGCAAGGCTGATCGTCGCATTGTTGAGCGAGCGCATGAGGGCAAAGCGCGCAGTGACTTCGCCGTGGTATTCGCCTTCAAAGTTCCTTGGCTTGTACTCCTGCCCATTTACTTCATAGGCAGTCTGTTCGTCGTTGAGCTGAGTGAGGGGCGTAAACAGCGAATCGTAGCCGGGCAGGAAGGTGCCGGCGACTGCGGTGTTGAAGGCCGAGGCGTAGACGATTGGCTTGAAGATGGAGCCGGTGGGTCGGGATGCGACGGCGTGGTTGAGCTGGCTGAGACCATAGCTGCGACCCCCGACGAGCGCAAGCACCTGGCCCGTGTGGGGATTGAGCGCGACCAGTGCAACTTGCGGATAGGTGATAGGTCCGGTGCGATGAAGCCGCGCTGCGCGTTGATCCACCTGTTTGTCAATTGCCGGGACTGCCTGCAGAACGGCTGCTGTGGCTGCAGCCTGCAGCTCTGGATCCAGCGAGGTGTAAATCCTCAGTCCTTCACGGTTAAAGTCGTGATCCCCGAGCTTCTGCGTAAGCTGGTCGCGAACCAGATCCACGAAATAGGGAGCGTCACTGGCATCGACGCTTTCCCGGGAGAGATGCAGTGGCTCAAGCTTGGCTTGCTCGGCAGTTTCCTTAGGAATCGAGCCTGTCTCCACCATTGCATCCAGAACGATGT
>JAKBAG010000357.1 GCA_021809235.1 Acidobacteriota bacterium | reverse complement strand
CTCCAGATATTCGCGTTTGGCAATCAGCAGAATATTACGCATCGATCTTGCCTCCCACCGTCTGAATGAAGATCTCTTCAAGCGACGGCTCCATGAGCTCAAAGCGATAGATGGTTGCCCTGGATGCTGCTTCCGCCAGTAGCTTTTGCGCATCCCCGCCTTCTTTCAGGCGAATCTCCGCATGGCCGGAGTAGTTCTTTGCTTCGGCAATCTCTTCACTGCGCAGAAAGCTATCGTCACCGGAGAATTCAATGTGGATGCGATCCCGTTTGTAGCGGCTCTTGATCTCGCGGACCCGGCCGGAAAGCACGAGATTTCCCTGGTGGATCAGCGCGATGGAGTCGCAAAGCTTCTCCACCTGATCCATGCGATGGGTGGAAAAGAGGATCGTGCGTCCCTGCGCCTTCAGTTCCAGCAGCGTGTCCTGCAACAGTGTGGCATTCACCGGGTCCAGTCCGCTGAACGGCTCGTCCATGATGATCAGTTCCGGATCGTGCATCAGTGCGGAGATAAACTGAATTTTCTGCTGCATTCCCTTCGACAGCTCTTCGGTCTTTTTCAGGATCGAATGCGCGATATCCAGCTTTTTCGCCCAGGCCACAGCGCGCTTCTGGGCTTCCTCTGTGGACAATCCGCGCAGTGTACCCATAAACACCAGCTGATCCAGAACCTTCATTTTCTTGTAGAGCCCGCGTTCCTCTGGCAGATAGCCCACGCGCCTCAGGCTGGATCGCTCGAAGGGCTTGTCGAATAGCGTGATGGCGCCGGAATCCGGCGCCGTAATTCCAATCATCATGCGTATGGAACTGGTTTTGCCAGAGCCATTCGGTCCGAGCAATCCAAACATCTGCCCTGGTTCAATCCGAAAGCTCAATGCATGGACAGCTACTTTATCCTGATACGCCTTGGTGACAGCAGCAAGCTCAACAACCGGCATTCAGTCACTCCGAATTTGGGTTTCGCGATTGCAACCACAATAGCACAGAGCGTTCCGGCCTGAATGTTCCGGTTCGCATGTTTTCTACAAGCTATGATCCGGATAACTGCAATGCATTGCCGCAGCCGGAAACAGTATCATGGATGCAATGGCCAACAAGGAGCACAGGCTCGCGCGAGCCGCTGTGGAAATTGCCTTTATCGTCTTCCTTTTTTATGCAAATCTTCTGATGGGAGACTTCACGCATACAGGCGAGCAGCATCCTCACGGGTTTTTCTGGGCATTGCATGACGTGGTAACACCGGAAAACTTCACCATCGCCCTCATTGCCGGCATCATCGGTTACGGCGTCTTCGAGCTGCTGCGCAAACGCCTGCAGTAGCGCCCTGCGCACGCCGGGTTGTAGCATCCGAAGTGTGAGCTCCCTGGATACTCCTGTGACCTATATCCGCGGCGTTGGACCGCGCATCGCTGCGCTGCTGGAGGCCAGAGGGATCCGTGTTGCAGAAGACCTGCTCTACCACCTGCCTTTCCGCTACGAGGACCGCCAGCACCCGCGCGAGCTCACGCAGCTCAAGACCGGAGAAACAGCATCCGTCATCGGAGAAATCCGCAGCGCAGGTCTGGTGCGCACACCGCGCCAGTCCCTCTTTGAGATTGTTCTCGCGCAGGGCACACTCACCATGAAGTGCGTCTGGTTCAACGGCGCCTATCTGCAGGGCCGCCTGCGTGCCGGCCAGCATATTGCCCTCTTTGGACGCATTGAAGCCTCCCGCAGCAGCCGCAACCTCAAGATGATCCAGCCCCAGTTTGAGCTGCTGCCGGAAGACGGCAGTGATGCCATCACGCGGCTGCTGGAGGTCGGTCGCATCACGCCTGTTTACGAATCGCTGGGCGGTCCGCAACTGGCGTCGCGCTGGCAGCGCCGGGTGATTTTCCAACTGTTGGACTCGATCCGGAACCATGTTCCCGAATGTCTGCCGCAGGCCATCCTCCAGCGCAACGGACTGCCCGGTCGCGAGCGCGCTCTGGCTGAGACGCACTTCCCGCCGGAAGGCATTGCCGTAGCGGATTTGGAGGCTGCCTCGACTCCTGCGCAGAAGCGGCTCATCTTTGAAGAGCTGTTTTATCTCGAGCTGGGATTGGAGCTCAAGCGCCGACGAACACGCGATCAGCAGGGGATTGCCTTCCAGACCACGGATGCCACCCGCCAGGCCATCCGCGAGATTCTTCCCTTTCATCCCACCGCAGCGCAGAAGCGCGCTCTCGCGGAAATCGTCGCCGATATGCGGGAGCCGCATCCGATGCGCCGCCTGCTGCAGGGCGATGTCGGCTCAGGGAAGACCATCGTGGCGCTGCAGGCAATTGTGGTGGCCATGGAAAACGGTTGCCAGGCAGCCCTGATGGCTCCCACGGAAATTCTGGCCACGCAACATTATCTGGCTGCGCGCAAGCTGCTCGCTCGCTCCTCGCGCAACTATCGCATTGCGCTGTTGACCGGCTCGCTCGATGCCGATGCCAAGCGTGCGCTGCGCGGCCAGCTGCAGCGGGGAGAGGTTCATCTCGTCATCGGCACCCATGCACTCATTGAAGAGAATGTCGCCTTTCACCGGCTGGGACTGGTTGTGGTCG
>JAKBAG010000356.1 GCA_021809235.1 Acidobacteriota bacterium | reverse complement strand
ACTCGCTCATTCCCGAGGTTCGCGATCTCTATCAGGCCTGGGTTGCGTTCACCGCCACCGACGCCCAGGGTCGCATCCTCTATCGCAGCGGCTATCTCCGTCCCGATCAGTCGCTCGACCCCAGCGCGCACAGCTTCACCAATCGCCCCGTCGATGTGACCGGCGAATTCGTAGACAATCACAAGGTCTGGGCCATCCACTCCAACGCCTACGACAACACCATCGCATCCGGCAGTTCCGCTCTCGTCCGCTATCGCTTCCGCATTCCGCAGCAACTCACCGGCACGCTGCACCTCACGGCCAGTGTCGACTATCGCCATCTGCGCGAGTCCTATCTTGACCATGTTCTCGGCAGCCAGCACCCGCCCTATCCGATGGTCGTGCTGGCGTCCCAGAGCCGCACTCTGTCCGTGGGCGGCAATGCGCCATCGGCTCCGTCTGCCATGGAAAATGAGTCGGAAAATCCCGTCTGGATGCGCTGGAACAATCTCGGCATCGCCTTGCTTGACCAGCTCCAGTATCCGCAGGCCGAATACGCCTTCCAGCAGGTGCTTGCCCTTCGTCCCGACTACAAGGACGGCTGGATCAATCTCGGGCTCACCTACATCGACTGGGAGCGCTACGACAAGGCCCGCATGCCGCTGGAGAAGGCGTTGAGCCTGCACGCCCACGATGCGCGTGCTCTTTACTACCTGGCGCTCGTTGAGCGGCGTCAGCGCCACTCGCAGCGGGAAATTGCCGACCTGCTGGACGTTGTCGCGCAGTATCCGCAATGTCGGGATGCCCGCCGCGAACTGGGCATCTCCTACTACCAGCAGCACCATCCGCAGCAGGCCATCGCACAGTTCCGCGCTCTCCAGGCCATTGATCCGGACGACCTCGCGGCGCACTACAATCTCTCCATCCTGTATCGTCGCAGCGGGCAAAAGGAACTGGCGCGCAAGGAAGCCGATCAGTACACCATCAAGCGCATCGATCCCGGCGCACCCACCTACTCCCTGGACTATCTGCGGCATCACCCGGAGATCTCCATCGAGAGCGATCCCTGGCACATTCACACGCAGAAGGTATTAGCCCAGCCCACAGCCATGCACGCCGCCACCAGCTGCTCCCCTGCCACGGCAGGCAAACCCTGAAAAGAAGGAATCCCGAAAAGCAATCCTGAACGCAATCCCCAAAACGTAATCCCCCCAAATGCAATCCCCAAAAGCGCAATCCATGATCCGGCAGGAGACTTCTTTGAACCGTCGTCGATTTCTCACATCGCTCAGTCGCACCGCGCTCGTATACCCCTTGCAGGACCTGCTCGCATTTGCCCTGCCGCAGACCAGCCCCGCACAGAGCACGGCTCCGGCGAAGATCGGCCCGCAGGAGCGCTCCTACGATGCCGTGGCCGCGCCGCCGCCATCGGGCCCGAAGTCGCCCATCGAAGGCACTCCGCTCGGTCTCAGTTTTGTCGATGTTGCCGTCCAGTCCGGACTCAACGCAAAGACCATCTACGGCGGCCAGCTGCACAACAAATACCTGCTGGAAACCACCGGCTGCGGCGTCGCCTTCTATGACTACGATCAGGATGGCTGGATCGATCTCTTCTTCGTCAACGGCTGGCGGCTGGAGGGATTTCCGCATGGTCAGGAGCCGCATTGCAGGCTCTTCAAAAACAATCGCGACGGCACCTTTACCGACGTTTCCATCGGCTCCGGACTTGAGCTGAAGACAGGCTGGGGCCAGGCCTGCTGCATCGGCGACTATGACAATGATGGCCACGACGATCTGTTCGTCACCTACTACGGCCAGAATGCGCTCTACCGCAATCTTGGCAACGGCAAATTCCTCAACGTCACCGAGCAGGCCGGTCTGATCCAGCCCGGCCCTAAAATCCGCTGGAACACCGGCTGCACCTTCGTCGATTACGACCGCGATGGGCATCTCGACCTCTTCGTCGCCAACTACGTCGATCTGGATCTGAAAACCGCGCCGCTGCCCGAGGATGGTCCCTGCACCTACAAGGGCGTGCTCGTCGCCTGCGGTCCGCCGGGCCTGCCGGGCGGCAAAAACATCCTTTACCATAACAACGGAAACGGCACCTTTACCGACGTCAGCGTAAAGGCAGGCATGGGAACGGCCATCGGAACCTATGGCCTCAGCGTTGCCGCCTCGGATCTGGACGGGGATGGCTGGCCCGACATCTACGTCGCCAATGATTCCGCCCCGGCCACGCTTTATCAGAATCAGAAGGACGGAACCTTCCGCGATATTGCCGTCGAATCCGGTGCCGCGCTGTCTGCCGAAGCCAAGCCGCAGGCCGGGATGGGCGTCTCCATCGGCGACTATAACCGTGACGGCACCTTCGACGTCGTGAAGACCAACTTCGCCGGAGACACCGACTCGCTCTACACCAATCTGGGCGATGCCAACTTCGAGGATCGTACCTACCCTGGAGGTCTCGGCGTCAACACCCGTCTGCTGGGCTGGGGCGTCGGCTTTTTCGATATGGACAACGACGGCTGGCCGGATATTCTCATGTCCAACGGTCACGTCTACCCGGAGGTCGATCTCACCAAATCCGATCTCC
>JAKBAG010000355.1 GCA_021809235.1 Acidobacteriota bacterium | reverse complement strand
ATCCTCAAATACGAACGCCGCGCCTTCGGCTTCCTGCTGCTCTTCCTCTTCGCCTGGCTCTCCACCCGCTACTACGAATCCGCATGGATCGCCTGGGGCAAATCCCTCATCCGCCGCCGCCACCAACACCCCACCCCCGCCTAACCTGAACCCCATCCGCACCCGGCACCCGAATCCACCACCACACCGGCACCGCAGCCGCACCGCCACCCCAGCCACCACCAAAGCGCCAACCCTGAACCACCATTCCCCTTTGTCTGTCATTCCCGCAGGGATTCTGCTTCTTCTTTTGCTGTTGCCCGTCGCCCGCCATACACACCCGCGACCAAAGGAAGAGCCACCACCTCCCGCGTCCTCCGCATACGGCGGCCAAAGGCCGCGTCCGCTGCATGCAATGCCCCGAAGGGAATCTGCTTCTTCTTTTGCTGTTGCTTTTGCTATCTCGCCAGACTCACTCACCCCGTGACCAACGCACCCGTCCTTCCGTAACTCCCCTCCACAAACAATCCCCTTGACCCACCCCACACTTTCGCGCTACTGTTCTCCCGACTTACTTTTCCAGTCGGTCAGCCTCCCGTTCGCCTGTTGATGCAAGAGGATGCAAGGTATCCATTTCTCAGGCCACCCGCTCGCTCCCCGCGCGCAACCGCAACCCTTTGCCCTGGCCATCCCATGAGAAAGTTTTGCTTGCGTCACCGATTCCATCATCACAGCCTCCAGATCGCTTCAATCCTGCTCTACTCAATCCTTGCTTCTGCCGTCCTGCTCGTCACGGGCTGTGGCGGTGCGGGGTCGGCAACCAACCCGCCCCCGCCGTCGAAACTCGTCTGGACATGGCAAGGCGGTCCGATCATGCCTGGCGATCCCGGCAGTTATGGGACCGTAGGCGTTGCATCGGCACAAAGCCTTCCTACGGCGCGCTACTTTGCATCTTGCGTAACTCGCTCAGATGGATCACTTTTACTCTTCGGTGGCTGGGTTATCGCACAAGGGAAAGTACCCGTGGGGAATATGAATGATTTATGGACATATTCCAACGGAGAATGGACGTGGCTTGGTGGCTCCGACACGTACGATTCCTTGGGGAGTTACGGAACGGTGGGAGTAGCTTCGAAACAGAACTGGCCTCCGGCAAGAAGCGATGCCGCATCCTGGATGGACAGTCAGGGAAACTTTTGGGTATTTAGTGGTGGGGGGATTACTGGAGATTTCGACGATCTTTGGAAGTACAGTAATGGGGAATGGACCTGGTTGGGAGGCTCGAATCAGCAAAGTGACAGTTCGATCAGCATCTTCGGAACGCAGGGCGTTCCCTCGCCATCCAATCTTCCCGGAGGACGCTTTTCGAGCCAAACCTGGGTGGATGCACAAGGCTCTCTCTGGCTCTACGGTGGCTTTGGCACCAATTCCTACGGATTTCCAAGTCCCATGGGCGATTTGTGGCGCTACAGCAATGGCGAATGGACATGGGTTTCCGGCGATCCACGGTATCCACAACCTCCAAGCTATGGAACACAGGGTGTAGCTGCCCCAACCAATTCTCCCGGCGCTCGTTACGACGCAATGACATGGACCGACAATCAGGGAAACTTCTGGCTCTTTGGCGGTATCTCCGTCAACGCCGCAAACGGTGAATACGTCTATAGCAACGACCTATGGAAGTATTCCAACAGCGAATGGACATGGCTGGGCGGCACGAACAAGGCAAGTCTGCCTCCTGTCTATGGAACACTGAACACGCCCTCGCCGACCAACCAGATCGGGGCCAGGAAAGATTCCGTCACATGGATCGATTCCAGCGGCAACCTCTGGCTTTTCGGTGGCTTCGGTTTGGATACTACTGGACAAAACGTCGGCTTCCTCAATGACCTCTGGCGTTACTCCAACGGCCAGTGGACATGGATGGCGGGCAGCGACACGCTGAACTCCATCGGCTCATGGGGCACGCTCGGAGTGCCGTCCCTTCAAAACGCGCCAGAGAGCCGGGAATACTCCTGCGGATGGAAAGACTCGTCCGGCAATCTTTGGCTCTTCGGGGGTGACACCGAGGCTGGCTTCCACAACGACCTCTGGGAGTTCACGCCATAATGCACCCAGCCCGTAATCACTCGCCTCACTGAAAATGCGCATGCAACCGTTCTGGCGCTGCTCCACCTCGCGACCAACGGGAGCGCAGCACCCCCCGCGTCCCCCACAGAAGGCGCGGCCAAAGGCCGCGCATCCGCTGCATGCAATGCATCAATGTCGCCGCCAAGTCTCAAACGCCACTTCCACCACCGCCGTCAGCACGCTCATCGCCGCCATAAACCCCCGTGCCCGTTGCCAGTTCTGTTCGTGCCGTTCCATCCTTCGTTCCAGCTCGCAGATCCGGCCCGAGCTTCCATCCCCCACCAGTCCCACCATCTGTGCCTTCAGCACGCTCAGGTCGCTCAGCACCTGCGCCTCAAACTCATTCATCATCCGCATCGCCATCTCCTCCTGCCTGCTCACACCGCCTGCGCCACCAGCGGCAGATTCACCATCAGCGCCACCGAGTGCTCCGAATAGTTCGGCGGCGTCGATCCGTCATACATCCGGAT
>JAKBAG010000354.1 GCA_021809235.1 Acidobacteriota bacterium | reverse complement strand
CGCTGTCCTGGGCGGACCTGACCTATGTGCTGCCCACCACGGCCTTCGGCTATGTGCTCATTGCGCTGCTGGGCCGCTTCTGGCTGCATGAGCATATTTCGCTTGCCCGCTGGGCCGGAATTCTGCTGATCACCCTCGGCGTGGGCTTTGTCGCCCAGGGTCCATCACTCACCGAGGACAAGCCCGGAGGCAGGTCATGATTGCCGCGGTTCCGCTGCCGGCCGGCGTCGGATTCTGGGCCGCCACCGCCATGATCGTCACCGTCTCCATCACCTCCACCATCGGCGAGGTGCTTACGGCTGCTGCCATGCAGTCCATTGGCGATCTGGATGCGATTCGTGCCCGGAGTGGGCTGCGCGGAGCGATTCGCGCCGTGCTCACCTGTCCGCTCTTCTTTGCCGGGGTCACGTTTCTGGCGCTTGCCTTCTTTGCCCTGCTGTTTGCGCTCAACCATCTGGACCTGAGTCTGGCCGCACCGGCATCGGCATCGCTCACGCTGGTCACCAATGCCATTGCGGCCAAGCTGTTTCTGCATGAAAACGTGGATCGCCGACGATGGGTGGCCGCCGTCCTGGTCTGCATCGGCGTCTATCTGATCGCGCATTGAGTCGGCCCGGGTCGCGGCATTTCCAGCGCGATTCTTCCGCACCCCGGACCATCCCGCACCACACAGCACTTCTTCGGCTAAACTCCCTCAAGCGGAGTCGGCAGGAAGCATCGCTCGGGGTACACTGCCTGTATGCTGCAACTGCTCGTCGCCTCCAGCAACGCTGGAAAACTCGAAGAGTTCCGCCTGGCTGCCAACGACGAGTCGGTGCGCATCGACGTGCTGCCGGCGTTGCGAACCATTCCGGCTCCCGCCGAGGATGGGGCCAGCTTTGAGGAAAACGCCATTCTGAAGGCCATCTATTACAGCCAGTTTGCGCCCGGCCATATCGTCCTCGCCGACGACTCCGGCCTTGAGGTGGATGCCCTGCAGGGTGCTCCGGGAATTCGCTCCGCAAGATTTGCCGCCGATAGCGGGCTGGTCGATTCGCCCGATGCCAACGACAATACCGATGTCTGGAACAATATCGTCCTGCTGCAGAAGCTGGAAGGCGTCACCGCGCGCACCGCGCGCTACCAGTGCGTGCTGGCAGCGGCGCGCAGCGGCAGAGTGCTGGCCACCGCTGCCGGATCGGTTGAGGGTGTGATTCTGGAGGCGCCTCATGGAACCGGCGGTTTTGGCTACGATCCGCTCTTCTATCTGCCGGAACTCGATCAGACCATGGCCGACCTGGACCCAGCCATCAAGCTTTCCCTGAGCCATCGCGGGCGTGCGCTGGAAGAGCTGCTGCCCCAGCTGCTGTAGCGCCTGGTTCCACTGCCGCAAGCAGCCCGGAAGCAGCAGGATTTCCCAGCCATCGAAACCTCAGAACGAAACCTCTGCCGGAATGGTCACCTGCAGCACGGACTGCTCGCCCGTCCACTGCTTCCACGCGCTGCGAATGGCAAGGATGCGGGCCCGATTCGCCGCCGTATCCGGATAGTCGATCAGCAGCACCTTGGAGCGGCCGCGGTTCGGCACCGCATCGTGGACACCCTTCCACTGGCCATACACATCCTGCACGCTCAGGCCATCCGGGAAGCGAGGCGTGACTTCGCGGTCCAGAAATCCAAGCCACTCAGCCTCAGTCACCGGCCAGTGGCGATGACCATCTGCGGGTCTGCGGCTGCCTGCCGCGGCGTAAGGTCCAAGTTCGAAGTAGAGTCGCGTATCCACCCAGTGGTTTGTACTGGCCGGATGCGCCGGATCGCCTGCCAGCACCGGAGACGATGCGCCCGGATGCTGCGTTCCCGCCGACGAGCTGCCGACGGAGTGGGCACGAAGCCACAGACCAGCGAGGCCGACGCAGGCCAGAACCGCAATCGCGATGAGGATGCGTCGGCGCAGGGTGTCGGCCTCCGGTCAGGTACGCGGGCCGAAGTGGCTAGCGCGTGGGTTTGGGCGGCATGGCTGGCATGGCAACCGGTGCCGGCACGTCATAGGACAGCGGTGTCTTCAGCAGCGTCAGTGCCTCGGGCGGCAGCGGCTTGTCGGCGTTGGCCAGCAGCACGCTCACCTGCCACATCTGCGTCTCGGTCAGGATCTTGTCATAGGCCGGCATGCCGGTGAGTCGGATTCCGTTGGCCACCTTCCAGTAGGTCTCTCCGGCCGGATCGTCGCTGACGCCAACCACGCCTTCGCGATGCGACTGCCACAGTTGCGGCACATGGGGGAACATGTGCGCACCCACCGTGGACGGGCTGCCGTAAACACCATGGCAGAAGGCACACTGTTCGCGATAAATGTGGGCTCCGGCGATGAAGGTTTCCGCCGTGGCCTGCACCGGCACGGTCTTCGGCATCTCCCGATCAATGCGCGCATGCAGGGGGATGTGCGTGATCTGGCGCTCAAAGGGCAGTGGCGGATCGGCAACGGCAACGGGCGGATTGCCACGGGTAAACCAGACGTAGAGAAGCACTGGGCACAGCAACACCCCGATCACGATTCCAGACAGAGCACGAAACATACAGGCGCAACCTCCGTCTGGCTATTCTAATCTCGGCTTTG
>JAKBAG010000353.1 GCA_021809235.1 Acidobacteriota bacterium | reverse complement strand
TTGACCTGCGAGGTCTGAAAGCGAAGCGTCGGCGTAATGGGTCGGTATGTCTTGATAGCCATCTTCAGTTTCCCTGCGGCTGGCGGAGTGCCGAAGCAGATTCCGCAGCCTTCTTCAATCGTCGGGCACCTGCCCGCGTGTGCACTGTCTTCACCGGCAACTAGTAGTTGCTGATATACTCCGGCATCTTTTCGCCCGCCTTCAGGCGCACATAAGCCTTCTTCCAGTCCGGCTTATACCCGGCAAACTTGCCCCGGCGACGCTCTTTACCGGCCACATTGGCCGTGCGGACCGAGTCCACCTTCACCTTGAAAAGAGCCTCCACGGCCTGCTTGACCTCGGTTTTGCTGGCCTCCGGCGAGACATCAAATACCAATGAGCCTTCGGTCTCCTTCAACTGCAGACCTTTTTCGGTAATCAGCGGTCGGCGGATGACTTCATAGAGAGTCGGCATTATGCAACCTCCTTCTGCGCGACACGACGACGCGAGATCGTCTTGCGCAGCGTCTCCGTGAGCTGCTCCAGCGCATCGCGAGAGACAATGGCGCGCTCACAGCGCAGCAGATCATAGGGATGAACCTCGTTGTTCAGCACCAGCTCGACCCGATCCAGATTGCGCACACCGAGCACCAGCTCCTCGCGCAGATCCTTGCCGCTCTCGATGATCAGCGTGGCCCGGTGGGCATCCAACTTGTCCAGCGCGGCGCGATAAAGTTTGGTCTTGGCCTGAGCCAAAGCGAGTGAATCGACAATGGTCAGCTTGCCATCGGCAAACTTCGAGGCCAGCGCGGAACGCAGTGCTCCGAGCAGCTTCTTCCGCGGGAATGCGTAATCATAGCTTCGCGGCTGAGGACCGTGCACCGTGCCACCATGGCGCCAGAGAGGAGAACGTACCGAGCCAATACGAGCGCGGCCAGTACCTTTCTGCTTCCACAGCTTCTTGCCTGAGCCGGCGACAAGCTTGCGATTCTTGGTCGCATGTGTACCCTGACGGGAGGCAGCACGATAATGCTTCACCGCTTCCCAGAGGAGCGCTTCGTTGATCTGGTCGGCGGCAAAGATCTCCTCTGCCAGCTCCACCTCGCCAACTTTCTCTCCATTCAAATTCAACAGATCGCTTTTTGCCATTGTCTTCTTCTTCCGGGCCTTTGGCCCTTGCAACAAATATCGGAAAACCGGTAGAGCAGAGCTACTTCTTCTTGCCTGCCGAAGCCTTCTTCGATGCCTTCAACGGATCGACCGTACCCGATCCAGCAAAGCCACGCCGCTCGCGCGGTGGCGCCTTGGCCTTCGAGATGAGCACGTAACCATCACGCGGCCCCGGCACGGCGCCTTCCACCATGATCAGGTTTTCCTCAAGATCGAGCCCACGAATCCGCAGGTTGCGCACCGTCACGCGGTCGACGCCAAAGTGGCCCGGCATGCGCTGCCCCGGGAAGACCCGCGACGGAAAGCTCGAAGCGCCGATCGAGCCTTGAACCTGGAACATATGACCATGCGACTTGGGACCGCCGCCAAAACCATGGCGACGTACCACTCCAGCAAAGCCACGGCCCTTCGATGTGCCTACCACGTCCACAAATTTTTCGTCGGCAAAAATATCCACCAGCACGCGGTCGCCAGCTTTGACCGACTCTGCACCTTCGGCTGCGGCCTCCACGGCCACCTCGCGCACCTCGCGGACCGGTGGCGCATCGGCTTTGGCCAGATGCCCGGACTGCGGCTTATTGATCTTCGAGGCCTTCACGAACTCGACCAGACCGATCTGTGCTGCCTCGTAGCCATCGCGTGCCATCGTCTTCAACTGCGTGACCACGCACGGGCCTGCCTGCAGGACCGTGATCGGGTGAACTTCACCCTTCTCATCAAAGACCTGCGTCATGCCGATTTTCTTTCCCAGAATTCCAGTAACGCCCATAATTTCCTTTCCTCATCATGCCCCTGCGGGCACTGCCGGATTGTGTGCCTTCCACCCTTGCGGGGAGAAGTCAATGCCTACTTTTCGAAGGCCTTGATTTCAACATCCACGCCAGCAGGCAGGTCGAGCTTCATCAGTGCATCGACGGTCTGCTGGGTCGGCTCAAGGATGTCAATCAGCCGCTTGTGCGTGCGAATCTCAAAGGCCTCGCGGGACTTCTTGTCCACGTGAGGGGAGCGCAGCACGCAATACTTGTTCTTCACCGTGGGCAGCGGAATCGGTCCTGCCACCTGGGCTCCGGTACGACGCGCCGTGTCGACGATCTCTCCCGTCGAGGTATCCAGTACCCGGTAGTCGTAGGCCTTGAGCCGAATGCGAATTCTCTGTCCAACCATGACTTCTATTCTTTCCCGCGCGGGGCCGGTATCGTCCCGGCGTGCGCGTATGCTGCCTGTTGCCGGGGCGGCTGCGATGCCGCCCCATTGTCTCGCTGGAACCTACCGACTCTGCTGCCCGTCGGTCCGGTCCAGATAGCCCGGTTACGCCAGAATCTCCGAGATCGCTCCGGCGCCCACCGTACGGCCGCCCTCACGAATCGCAAAACGCAGACCCTTCTCCATCGCCACCGGCGTCTGCAGCTCGATCTCCAGCTGAATGTTGTCGCCCGGCATCACCA
>JAKBAG010000352.1 GCA_021809235.1 Acidobacteriota bacterium | reverse complement strand
CTTGTTCCCGCCCAATAGCGTCCAATGCAGAGACGAGAGGACCTATGGCAAAACGAATTCATCTGGCGGTAATCATTCCTTTCCTGCTTCGACTTAGCCTCGGTGGCGGGCTCCTGTCCGCCGTCGCTGACCGCCTGGGTATTTGGGGCTCATTCGGGCAGCGTTCTGTCGTTTGGGGCAACTTCAACAGCTTCCTGACCTACACGCATCAACTGTGCCCATGGTGTCCGCAGGCACTTGTTGCTCCTTTGGGATGGGGCGTGACGTTGGCAGAGGGACTGATCGGTGTGCTACTGATTCTCGGAGTCTGGCGCAAGCCAGTGGCGTACTTTTGCTCAGCATTGACGCTGGTCTTTGCGATCTCCATGACGCTGATACTTGGAATACATGCACCCCTGAATTATTCGGTTTTCGTGTTTTCGTTCGCCGCTGCCCTGCTTGGCTTGGGCGAGCCAGGCAGCGGAACTCATGCAGGAATTACTGCGTCACAGATCAAGCAGAGTGGAAATATCTCATAAGTTCGTGGAGGTGATCCTGTGCTTTTACGCGCGTCCGGGGCACTGTTGTGAATTGCATTTCTCTTCAATCAATACGAAGCATCGATCCATACATTCTGCTTCCGATAGGTTCGGTTCGAGGTGAGTGCTCGTCAACTCCGGTACGGGAAGTTTCGATGAACGCGGATAACGATCGCCCCACCTTTCGCGTGTGGATGGAACACGAGAGCATGGGCTACTTGCCAGGCAGGATGAAGCCTGAGCAACCGGGCGTCAACGGCGTTCGTTACGCGGCTGAGTCGCACTACCTCTACTACACAGCGACCGCGATAACACTGCTGATGCGCGTCATGGTCGATCCTGAAACACTCAATGCGGGCGGTTCGCCCGAGCTTGTTGTGGCAGGAAGAATGGCAGATGATTTCCTGATCGATGAACATGCTTAAGTTCTTAATGTGACCACACACCGCCAAAACTCAATTGATGTCGTGTCCATGGATCCAGGCCTGAACAGCGGCTTTATGCATACCGTCGCCGGCAACCCCTATACGGAGCAGATGATCGAACCCTCCGCGGGAGCCTGGCGAAGAGGGAAGAATGATTTGGGATGCGTCCCTACTTCATCACAGATGGAGGCACCGCTCCTCCACCACCGGATGGAAAAGCAATGCCGATAAAACTCTTGTGTGTTGAGCTTGAGCAGCTCAAAGGTATTTTCTCAGGATGAGAGAGAATACGAAACCCAGCTTCCTGCTATCGAGGGACATTGCGTCAACGTTACGCTCGCTGAGCGGAGCGCTTGCAGTTCACTCGTGACATTCCGGATACCCACACATATACCTTGAAAGGAACCAATCATGACCGTCCTCATTACCGGCAGTACTGGCCTTGTCGGCAGCCGCCTCTTACCCCGCCTGGTTGCAGCGAAGATCGACTGCCGGGTACTCGTTCGTGCAGGAAAGGCCGCTCCGGCCGGTGTTAAAGCGGTGGAAGGTGACCTCCTCGATCCGGCGTCTTTGGTGGCCGCGGTGGACGGTGTCGACGCCATTGTCCATCTCGCCGCTGTCCTACGCGCACCTGAATCCGAACAGATCTGGGCCGTTAATCTCGAGGGTACGCGAAACCTGATTGCTGCCACCAAGGAACATGCGCCCAGGAGCCGTTTCCTCATGGCCAGCACCGGACTTGTCTATGACGAGGATAGCCATCGACCAGCGCGGGAAGACGATCATGTCGCGCCGACGCGTGATTATCCTGCCAGCAAGGTGGCTGCCGAGAAACTCTTGCGTGAAAGTGGGCTTAACTGGTCGATCCTTCGCTACGGCTTCGTCTATGGCGACAAAGACGGACATCTCAGCCAAATCCCCCATATTGCACAACGCCTGCAGTTGCATCCTGCCAACAGGCTGAGCATGATCCATCACCGCGATATTGCTGCCCTGACGAAAATGGCGTTGAGCGGTGTCTTCGATCGCCGGATCGTCAATGCAGTGGACGATGCACCGATGACCATCTTCGAACTGGGCCAGATCATCGGCACTCCGGTAGAGCCAGTCGCCGCACCGCTGACTCATCCCTGGTGGTGTGTCATGGATGGATCATTGGCACAAAGCTTGGGCTTTAAGCCCGAGTTGGAAACAACCTGGCAGGCAGCCCGAAACGGTGTCCTCTAGGTCCGATTTCTGGTAGGGATGATCCGATTGGGAATGCGTTTGCAGGGCCAAATGTGCAGTAGAAATGCCGATAGCTAGCGCTTCGTCGGGTGACGAAGCGCTGCTTCCGTGCCGTGAAAGTGAACCAGATCGCGGCGGAAGCAGGATTCGGCAAGATGACACTCTATCGCCGGTGGCCATGCAAAGCCACCCTGGTGATGGATTCGCGGATGGCACTAGTTGGCAATAAAACGGAATTTCCTGAAGCAGTCACAGCCATCAAGAGTCTCGGCCGGCAGCTTGATCGAGAAGTGGCATTCTTTCGTAGTGCACTAGGAAATCTGATCCGCTCGCTGGTGGTCGAAGCGCAGTCCGATCCGGAGTATGCCTGCTCGTTCGCGCAACGCTGCAGTTCCCTGCTCCCAATAACGTACGCTGCAGGAGTGTGAACGGCGATTAAA
>JAKBAG010000351.1 GCA_021809235.1 Acidobacteriota bacterium | reverse complement strand
TCGGCGACCCCGTCAGCCTCGGCCCAATCCCATCCATCAGCGCATAGGCAAAGTCCATCACATGCGAGTGGTTCAGCCCCTCGTTGCGAATCTGCTGATACATCCCCAGATCCAGCGTCTCCGTCGCCGGCTGCATCTCCGCATACGGGTCCGCACCCTGCGCATGCAGCGCCGGCACTGCCGCCCAACTCATCGCTGCCGCCACCATGACGGCCGCCATCCTCTGAACAAGACAAATCTTCATTCGAACAATCTCCAGCTTCTGCAAAGTATTTGCCAACTTGCCCGCAATTCTACTGGAAAAATCCCCCACCCCAACATCACTTCCCACTCCCTGCACATTTTTGCCCAACCCGCAGGCAATCTGTATCTGCATTTGCCGTTGCTTTTGCCCTTCCCTAGCGACCGCCATTCGATCCCACACCCGCGACCAAAGGAAGCGCCACAAACACCCCTCACGCCGCATAAGGCGCGGCCAGAGCCGCGCGTCCGCTGCATGCAATGCCCCGCAGGGAATCCGCTTCTGCTTTTGCCGTTGCTTTTGCTGTCCCGCCAGACTCACTCACTCCGTGACCAATGCCCCCATCCTTCCGTAACTCTCCTCCACAAAAAATCCCCTTGACCCATCCCACTCTTTCGCGCTACTGTTCTCCCGACTTACTTTTCCGTTCGGTCAGCCTCCCGTTCGCCTGCTGATGCTAGAGGATGCAAGCTATCCATTTCTCAGGCCACCCGCTCGCTCCCCGCGCGCAACAGCAACCTTTTGCCCTGGCCATCTCGTGAGAAAAATTCGCTTGCGTCACCGATTCCATCGTCACAGCCTCCAGCCCGGCTCTATCCTGCCCGCTTCAATCCTGCTCTACTCAATCCTTGCTTCTGCCGTCCTGCTCGTCACCGGCTGCGGTGGCTCAGGATCGCCAGCCAAGACGACAGCCCCGCTGTCCATCGCACCGACGATCACCACCCAGCCTGCAAGCCAGACGATGCTACTTGGCCGCAGCGCCACGTTCACTGTTGCTGCCACCGGAACTGCCCCTCTGTTCTACCAGTGGTATAGGAATGGTGTTGCGGTGAGTAATGGGAACGCTACAACCTTTCTGACACCAGTTGTCACCGCGGCAGATAACAACACCACCTATTCCGTCACTGTTACCAACTCCGCCGGATCGGTGCAAAGCGCCGTGGCTACCCTGCAGACCGGGCCACGCGCACCCATGCTGGGAGACCTGCGCTACCTGCAATGGGAACAGGTGCCACTCCTGTCCGAGATTGGCAATCAATATGGGGGAGTGGGTACTGAAATTGATGGAGATACGGTCACAGGAACTGGATCACTTCCTGATCCACTGTCCATCGGCTCTTTCGCACCCTATGGCGGTAGTTCCGGGAATTTCCCATCTTGTTACTGGGATGCAGAAAATACCGGCATTGATCCGGAAGTTCAGATTCTACCCCTCATGGATATCTTCACGTTCGGCACTGTGATTCCGGCATTGGGCGAATCCTACGCGCAGTACCTGCAGTCGGTGGCGATACCCAATGGTGTCATCATCTCCATGGACTATCATCCAAGCTGCCAGCAGATTGGCATCCTGCAACTCTCCACCCCGCTCAGTACGGAGCCGAATTTCGACCAGCGCATGGAGTTGGTCGATCCGGCAAACCTGCAGGCGCAGGTGGCTGCGGATGGAGCGGCCAGCCGCATCGTCAGCGCCGCAACCTATGACAAGATCAGCGGAAAATTCGTTCTTCTCTCGTATGGCTGGCAGGGCGACACCTCGACCGCTTACGAGGCAAAGACACTCATCGCGCAGGCGGCAAATGTCCTGGCAGATGCGGAGGAACTGGCCAATGAGGGCTACTTCATCAGCGCCTGCGGCGGGGATGACACCGGTGGCTACGCGTTGATTGGGATGCGCGTGATGGGAGACTCGATGCCACGACCGTGGTATGCAAATACCGGCACTACGAACCCCGGCGACCTGAATCATCCGACGAGCGGAAATCTGCCCACACTTGCCGATCCTGCGCCCATTACTCCCGTGTTTTTCATTGAAGAAGCAACCACTAATCAACCGGAGACCATATATAACTTTTCAGAACAATAATGCAGCGAAAAGGTGGACGGGTTTGCAGTAGCAATCAGCGTTGCGCCTTAAGCGAGCAGTGCAGGATCGGCCTACCGACCGATCCTGCATTGCCACTACTCCCCAGCCGGTCGCCAGCGCAGAATCGGCTTGCGTGCAGCCGTTGCCTCATCCAGACGCGAGACGCGCGTTGAGTGCGGCGCATGCTTCACCAGCTCCGGCGTTTCGTCCACTTCCTGTGCAATCGCCCGCATCGCCTCAATGAACCGATCCAGCTCTTCCTTCGATTCGCTCTCCGTCGGCTCAATCATCAGCGCCCCGGAGACGATCAGCGGGAAGCTCACCGTGAACGGATGGAAGCCGTAGTCGATGATCCGCTTGGCGATGTCGCCCGTCTTCACGCCGCGCGCCGCCTGCCGCTTGTCGCTGAAGACCACCTCGTGCATCGAGGCTGTCTTGTAGGGCAGCTCGTAGAGATCCTCCAGGCTGGCGCGAATGTAATTCGCATTCAGCACGGCATCCTC
>JAKBAG010000350.1 GCA_021809235.1 Acidobacteriota bacterium | reverse complement strand
CAGTTCATGTTGCAGGCACTGTTGACCTCGATGATGCCGAGGCAGGCATGCTGCTGATGATCCGGGCAAAGGCCACAATCGTGCGGACATCCATCCCGGATTTCGGTGCCGAAGGCCAGCGGGATGGTGCCAGGCTTGTTGAACTTGGAAAAATTCGTATACGCCTGGGCATCGCCATAGACCAGCGCCTCAAACGGTCCGCAGTCCGGACATCGCTTGGACATATACACCTTGTTGTTGCGCAGCAGAATCTTGGCATCGATCACCCGCCGACACGTTGGGCAGATGCTGCGCGTCAGCTCATAAAACACATGATCCGCGTCGCGCTTCGCACCAGCAGACGCAGGCGCAGGATGAGTCTCGGGTGCAATGGACATGGCAACGCTCCAGGAGTGGTTGAATGCACAGGGAAACTTCAGCGGAATTTCCCTTGAACAGATTGTGTGCCATCAGTATCCGGCAGCCGGTCCGGAGGATTCAAATCATACGCATGCAACGCGCGCTAGACCACCTGGGAAGCGCTGGCAACCGATCGATCCGTCGCCTCAAAACCCAGAATCGCTCCATAGACAAGATGCGCCATCAGCGCAGCTGCTGCACCCATCATGCCCGGCTAGCTGCAATATCCATGTGTACGCCCATCATCGGTGCCACAAACATCATCATCGCTGTCATCACCACGGTCGCTGCCACGCCTGCCAACAAAACTCTTGCCGCAATCCGTTGCATCGCAACCCTCCTGCCTGCAGAAGTTCCGGATGCAGGGAAAGGTTACAGCCCGGACGCAAATCGAAGATCGGACAAATATCGGATTATCTGGAAAGAAAAGTCTCGGCCGAGATGCGTGAAACAATCGACGTCATCTGCGTGGGTGTCGGCGTTGCAGTGCCGTTTATGATAGTACCCGCAAGATGCTCGTCATCATGGGCGATGAAACCATCTTTGAGGTTCCCGAAGGGTATGGAAACCGGCTCCACAGCTTCGTGGATTCGCTGGTGGCAAAGGCAAAATCCAGCACCTCCTGACCGCAGGCCACCCTCGGCAACTCCTGAACAGGAGGAGATCGTTTCTGCGCAGCGTATCCGCACCGTTACCATTCCGCAAATCATCCTCTCCAGAGTGGACAGCCGCAATCCTCGGCCATGCATTCCTGCGCATCGCCAGCGGTGCCAGCGCCGTGCTCATCGGCATTTATCTGGCCCACCTCAGCGCCACCGGCATGCGCATCGATGCGCGCCTCATCGGAATGCTGGGGGCCGTCTCCTTTGCTGCAGAGCTTGTTGCCTCCATCCCGCTTGGTTTGGTTTCTGATGCCATCTCCCCGCGCTGGCTCATGGTGGCAGGCGCGCTCATCGGGGCGGTAGCCGTTCGCATCTTTGCGCTTGCGCCGCATCCTTGGCTCTTCTACTCCAGCCGTATTCTCGATGGTCTGGCCGTGGCTGCGGTCACTCCGCCCTTGCTTGCATATCTCGCGCAGTCCACGACCCACAGCAGCAGCCTGCGTGCCCGCGTCATGAGTTTCTTTGAGCTTTCCCTGCTTGCTGGCTGGCTCGGTGGAAGTATGCGTGTTGACGGCCTGCTGCTCGGTACCATGATGCTTGCCATCCTTGCGCTTGTCCTGCTGCACTGGGTTACAGACAACGACTCACCGCAAACGTGCGCCACACTGGAGGAGATCCATGAAAGTTCCCGAATATGATCTAGCGATTGTTGGCGCAGGTGCATCCGGTCTGATCGCCGTCGACTTCGCCCTCCAGCTTGGTGCGCGAACGGCGCTCATCGACAAGGGGCCCATCGGTGGCGACTGCACCTGGAGCGGCTGTGTTCCCAGCAAGTCGCTCATCAAGGCAGCCACCGTGGCGCATCATGTGCGCGTGGCCTCCCAATACGGCATCGCATCTTCTGCTCCGCAGGCAGAGATGGCCGGCGTGCGCTCCTACCTCCGCAAGACCATCGAACAGATCTATGAGCCCACCAAGCCGGAGAATCTCAAGCAGAAGGGGATGAATGTCTTCCTCGGTGCGGCTTCGTTTCTCGACCCTCACACCCTCAGTGTTGGAGACAGAACCATCCGCGCCCAGAAGTTCCTCATCAACACCGGTGCCGAACCCAGACTGCCCGCGGTGGAAGGACTTTCCTCGGTACCATTTCTCACCTACCAGCAAATCTTCGAGAATGATCGCCTGCCCGAGCATCTCGTCATCCTCGGTGGCGGTCCCATCGGCTGTGAGGTTGCGCAGGCTTACCGCAGGCTGGGCGCGCGCGTCACCATTGTGGCCGAGCGGATTCTTCCTGACGAGGATGAGGATGTCTCTGCGCTCATCGAGCACGTCTTTGCTACAGAGGGCATTCTTCGTCTTGCCGCACGCGCACAGTCTGTCTCCGGAGCAGATCGCTCCGTCACCGTACACACATCGCTGGGCAGCACCACCGGCGACATGCTTCTTGTCGCCACCGGGCGCGCCCCGCTCGTTCGCAATCTTGGCCTCGAAGCCGCCCGTGTCCGATACTCCGCGCGCGGCATTGAAGTGGACAAACATCTGCGCACATCCGCGCGTCACATCTATGCCTCCGGAGATGTGATCGGCGGCCCGCAATACTCGCATCTGGCCG
>JAKBAG010000063.1 GCA_021809235.1 Acidobacteriota bacterium | reverse complement strand
TTGAAGTGAATCCTCGCGCATCGCGAACGGTTCCCTATGTTTCCAAGGCCACCGGAGTACCGCTGGCACGGATCGCTTCGCGCCTGATGACCGGACGCAAACTTCGCGAGTTTCTGCCAGATGTGGTTGCTTCGGGCAAGGATCTTGATCCGGGCTCCCATTTCTACGTCAAGTCGCCGGTCTTCCCATGGGGTAAATTTCCCGGTGTGGATACTGTCCTGAGTCCGGAGATGAAATCCACCGGTGAAGTGATGGGCGTTGCTGCCGGCTTTGGCGAAGCTTTTGCCAAGGCGCAGCTTTCTGCTGGTCAGAAGCTGCCCACGGGCGGTACGGTCTTCTTCAGTGTCAACGATCATGACAAGCCGGCAGCAGTCACGCTGGCTCGGCGCTATGTGGAGCTCGGATTCCAGTTGGTAGCTACCGAAGGCACTGCCGATGTGATGGAAGCAGCGGGCATGATCGTGGAACGCGTCTTCAAGGTCAAGGAAGGCCGTCCCAACGTGGTCGATCTGATCAAGGGCGAACGGATTCAGCTCATCATCAACACACCGCGTGGCCAGGATACGATCTTCGACGAGAAGGCCATTCGTCGCGCGGCTGTGCTTGCTCGCGTTCCCACCATCACCACGATTGCGGCAGCCTACGCCGCTGTCGAGGGCATTGCAGCTATGCAGAAGCAGCAGACCACAGTCTACTCTCTGCAGCAGTTGCATCCGCCTGCAGCAATCACACGCTAGTTTCTGCACGCAGGCAAGCAAACCAGGGGATGCATCGTATGGATGCATCCCCCGGTTTGCTTGGATAACTACGGCTGAACCTGCTTCTTAATGCGATTCCGGCCCATAGCTGCCGCTTTGGGTGATGGTGACCACCGTACTCACGGACAATCGATCGGAAGAGCCACCAGCCAGCAGCTTCACCGGTTCGGCTTCCACGCGCCATGCATGCGCTGCTGTATCCCAGTAGGCCAGATCATGTGCTCGCACCGTCATGGTGACAGGTATAGACTGGCCTGCTGCGAGATGAACGCGGGCAAATCCCTTCAGTTCCAGCTGTGGCCGGGAGACGGCGGAGTGCTCGTGCTGCGCATACAGCTGGACCACTTCGTCGCTGTCGCGTTTACCCGTATTGACTACCGTTACCGTCACGTTCACAGAACCATCGGGCGGCATGGTTGCTGCACTCGATGCAATCTTCCGGTAGGCGAATGTGGTGTAGCTTAGCCCAAAGCCAAACGGATAAAGCGGCTTCAGGCTGCTGTACATGTAGGTGCGACCATGAAGCAGGTTGTAGTCCATCATGGGCAGCAGTTGGAAGTCGCTTGTTGGCCAGGTTTGCACCAGCCGTCCAGCTGGCGAGTACGCGCCAAAGAGGACATCGGCCAGACCATCGCCCAGCTCTTCACTGTTCTGCGTCAGGTGCACAATTGCAGGCACGTGCTGCTGGCTCCATGCAATCGCGTAGGGGAAGCTGGAAATCAGCACTTCCACTGTATGCGGATTGGCTGCGTACACCAGCTTGACCAGCGATTCCTGCTCGAGGGCAATGGTTCGACGATCCACTGCTTCCCGACCATTGCTGGGGGTGTCGCACTGCTTCCAGCGTGTTGCATTGCAATAGGGGTGATTGCCCACCACCACAATGGCGACATCCGCCTGCCGGGCTGCTGCTACTGTTTCTGCATCGTTGTCGCCGCGGGCAAATATGACCCTGGTTCCATTCCCAACCGCCTTGCGAATGCCTTCCAGCGGCGAGACCGAGTAGGGTGGAGTCCCTGAGTACCAATCGAGCAAAACCTGATCGGCCCAGGGGCCAATCACGGCAATCGAATGCAAGGAGTTTTTCTCCAGCGGCAGGGTTTGCCCTTCGTTTTTCAGCAATACGATGGATTCATCCGTGGCCTTGCGCGCCAGGGCTTTACTACTTTCCCGCTCCCAGGGCGGCGTGTCCCGGGTTCTGCCAATCTGGCCGTAGGGGTCACTGGCTGCGGACACTCCGGTTGGAGAACTGCCATCGTAGACCGCATCAAACTCTCCTAACCAGTAGAAGACGCGCAGTAGCCCGCGCAGGGAGGTATCGATTTGCGCTTCACTGATCTGTCCATCCTTCACGGCTGCGCTCAGCTCTGGCTGATAAGAGTCCAGAAAGGTGTTGATTCCGGCCTTGACCGCCGCTGCCGCGCCCTGCTCCCGTGTGGCATAGCTTTTATGGGCCGTGATCAGCAGCCCCAGTGCGCCGCCATCGGTACAGATGATGCCGTCATTGCCCCATTCCTTCACCATCACGTCCTTGAGCACGGGATGAATCATCATCGGGATACCGTTCCAGGAGTTGTAGGCAGCCATCACAGCCCGCGAGCCACCCAATTGGAAGCCCATGCGAAACGGTACGGAGTAGTACTCCCGAAAGAGCCTTTCATCAAAGTTCGAGGAGGAGGATTCGCGATCATCCTCATTCTCATTGGCGAGGAAATGTTTCATCAGTGAAGCTGCCTGCCAGTGTGTTGCATCCGGTCCCTGCAATCCGTGCTGGAAGGCAATCGCCATCGTTCCCACCAGATAGGGATCTTCCCCCATCGACTCTTCACTGCGGCCCCAGCGTGGATCGCGCGCAAGATCCACATTTGGCGCGCGTACAATCAGTCCGCCGCGGTTGTATTGGGGGCTTTGATACATGTACCGAGCCTCGTAGCCTTCGAGTGATCCCACCTGCTGCATGAGCGCCGGATCCCAGGTGTTGCCCAGTCCACGCTCCTGCGGGAAGGTGGTTGTAGGGAGAACGGTTTTGCCACGTCCTTCCCAGTGTCCTGGGCCGCCCAGGGCCAGTCCATGCAGACCCTCCACCTGGCCGCTGAATTGGAGTCCGAGCCTCGGTATCCTTGGCTGTCCGCCCATCAGCCCAATCTTTTCCTGCAGAGTCAGTCGGCTCAGCAGGTCACTGATTCGTGCTTCGCGATCCAGCCTTGGGTTTCGGAACGGATAGTCGGTGCGTATGGCTGCCTGTGTCGGCAGACACAGCAATGTGGCCGCCAGCGCGGCAACCGAGGCAAGTTGTTTCCACTGCATGATCCTGTCCTTCGCAAAACAAACGTTTGAAAAGCCCCGTCGATAACTCCCGATGAGACTAACATACGGGCGTTCAGCGAAGGAGCGGAAGAAGATGAGGCAACATATGCTCGGCAATCATTTGCGAGCCCTTCGCGGTGGGATGGATGCCGTCCATCTGAATCGTGCCCGGCACGGTATAGATGCCGTCGTAAATCATCGGCATCAGTGGCACATGCTCGCTGCGGGCCACCTGCACAAAGACACGCTGGAAGCTGCGGATGTAGTCCGGTCCGTAGTTGGGAGGAAGTGTGATTCCAACCAGCAGCACTCGGATTCCTGCAGAGCGCAGCCGGTGCACCAAGGCAGTCAGATTGCGTTGCGTATGGCTGGGATCGATGCCGCGCAGTCCGTCGTTGCCTCCAAACTCGACGACCACCACCTGTGGATGCTGGGCCAGTATGGAGGGCAATCGTGCCAGCGCATCCGTGGTGGTGTCTCCCGGAACTCCGGCATTCACTACGCGAAAGGGAAGGGAACGGATGGCCAGCAGATGGCTAAGTCTCTCCGGATAACTCACGCTCTCCGGTTCGCCGTAGCCGGCCGTGATGCTGTCTCCGAAGCAGATTAAAGTCTTTTGCGTCCGGAGTGCAGACGCCTGCGTCCAAAGAAGACAGAGGGCAAGGAGGAATGGGATTCGGCTGCGGAGCATCATCACGGAAATCAGTGTATCGTGAGCCTGTGCGCATTGCCCCCTATCCAACCATGCAGCAGAGGAGCAGCAAACGATGATAGAAGTGCGCGGAGTGCGCAAATGGATTCAGCACCTCGACCGTCGTGTGGAGATTCTCAAGGGCATGGATCTGCTCATTCCGCGCGGCCAGTTTGTTGCCATCATCGGTGCCAGCGGAAGCGGGAAAAGCACTCTGCTTGGTCTGCTTGCTGGCCTGGATACTCCCAGCGAAGGGGAAATTCTGCTTGACGGCACTCCGATTCAATCCCTGGACGAGGCTGCGCTGGCACGCATTCGTGGGCGCAAGCTGGGTTTCGTTTTCCAGTCCTACCAGTTAATTCCCACACTCACAGCACTGGAAAATGTGTTGCTTCCCTTCGAGCTGAATGCCAGCGGGGATGGACTGAGCCGTGCGCGTTCCCTGCTGGTGCAGGTGGGGCTGGAGCAGCGCATGGACCACTATCCGGTGCAGCTTTCCGGCGGCGAGCAGCAGCGGGTTGCACTGGCGCGCGCCTTTATTCTGGACCCACCGATTGTCATGGCCGACGAACCAACCGGAAATCTCGACTCAACCAACGGCAAGCGGGTTCTTGAGCTGCTGCTCAGTCGAAATCGTGATGCCGGAACCACTCTGGTTCTGGTCACGCATGACCCGCAAATCGCCGCGCTGGCGGATCGCCGCATCACACTGCGCGACGGTAGGGTGGTTGAGGATGTGCTAGCTACCCGGGAGACGCACTGATGGCCGCGCATGCACTCTCCTGGCGTCGCGCAGCCACCATTGCCGTGCGTGACCTTCGCTCTGCACCGGGGAAATTTCTCTTTGTGATTCTGTCCGTTGCTGTGGGTGTAGCTGCGCTGGTAGGGGTGCGAGGTTTCAGCGAACTGTTCCGTGCCACGCTCAGCCGTGAGGCACGTTCGCTGATGGCTGGCGATCTGAGCGCACGCATCAATCAGCAGCCCACAGAAGCGGAAACGAAGGCGATTCTGGCGCTCGAGCAGCAGTCCATCCGGAGTACCTGGGTCACGGAGATGGTCTCAATGGCCTCTGTTCCTTCGGATCCCGTACCGCTACTGGTGTCGCTCAAGGTTGTTGATCCGTCCGAGTATCCGTACTATGGCAATGCACTGCTGCAGCCGACGCAGCCGCTGGCAGCGGCACTCACGGATCACTCCATTGTCGTTGCCGGAGAGTTCCTTATTCGCCTGCATGCCCGGGTGGGAGACCGCGTCAAGCTGGGTAGCCAGTATTTTCGCATTGCAGCCATTCTGCAGCAGGAGCCGGATCGCATCAGCGCCAGTGCAGGCCTGGGTCCGCGGGTCATGATTTCGCGCCGCGCCTTCCAGTCCACTGGTCTGCTTGCTCCCGGCAGCCGGGCTACGGAACGCCTTCTGGTTCAGGTACCGCCCACATTGCAGACTCCAGATCAACTTGCAGCGCTGCGGAAGAAGCTGGAGACCATTCTTCCCCAGGCACAGGTCATCGACTACCGCGAGGGGAATCCGGCACTCAGCGAAGGGTTGGATCGTGCCACGGCAATCCTGAGCCTTATATGTCTGGTGGCCATGGTGCTGGGCGCAATCGGTGTTGCCATGTCCATGCACGCACATCTGGGCCAGCGCATGGAGGTTCTGGCTATCTTCAAATCGCTGGGCGCAGACTCCTCGGATCTGTTGCGGATTTTTCTGCTGCAGACGCTAGGGCTGGGCTTTCTGGGAGCCTTTCTAGGCGTCTTTGCAGGGATAGCCGTGATGGTCACGCTCCCATATGTCTTTGGATCGCTGCTGCCTGTCCACGCCAGTCTTTCGATACCCTGGCGTTCAGTTCTTTCTGGCTTTGCCACCGGAATCCTGACAACGCTGCTCTTCTGTCTTCCGCCGCTACTGGATGTGCGCGACATTCGACCGATCCTGGTCCTGCGCCGTACCGTGGCTGCAACCGAGGAGCGCAGGAGTTTGCTGAAGCGTATCGCAGACCGTCGTCTGCAATTGCTTACCGCGGTCCTGACCCTGATGGGTCTGGCGATGATCGCCTTATGGCTCACGGACTCCATCACTGTTGCGCGAGATTTTGCCTTGGCTCTGGTTGCCGTGCTGGCGGTTCTGCTTGCAGTTTCAGCCGGCTTTTTGAGACTGCTTCGCGCACTACTCAACCGCATTCGCCTGCAGCTGCCGCACGCCTTGCGCCTGGGGTTGGCCAATCTCTATCGCCCTGGAAACCAGTCTGCTGCAGTGTTGGCGGCACTTGGCACCGGCGTCATGCTGATTCTTTCTGTCTTTCTCATGCAGAGTCAGGTGCTCACCGAAATTCAGCAGTCTGCCGCACCCACGCTGCCGAATCTCTTTCTTGTGGACATGACCACGGATCAGCTTGCTGGGATTTCGCAATTCTTCCGCAATCAGACCGGAATTCAGCAGAAGCTCGAACTGTTGCCTGTAGTCAGTGGACGATTTCTGGCAATCAACGGAATTCCGCTGGAGCAGATGCATGGCGAGCACTTTCCCCATCGTATGCTGGAGAACGCAACGCTTAGCTGGGCCGACAGCATCCCCGCAGGAGACAAGCTGACTTCCGGTCAATGGTGGACACAGCCGGACAGTTCTTCCATTGCCGTCAGCAAAGGCATTGCGGATCGCCTGCATCTTTCCATCGGCTCCACGGTCGATCTTGCCGTTGGCGAAAAGACGCTGCATCTCACTGTAGCGGCCTTCTTCCGTGAAGACGGGGAGCATATCTCCGGACGCTCTGGATTCCTGCTGCCGTCCGCTATGTTGCGCAACCAACCGACTATCTGGTACGGAGCCGCACGAGTCGATCCAGGGCGTGTCCCCCAGATCGAGAGCATGCTGTTTCAGCAGTATCCAACGGTCAGCGTCATCAACCTGGCTGACGTGCTCTCGCGCATCGAGTCGGTTGTTGGACAGATTACATTTGTCATCCGCTTTCTCGCCGGATTTTCCATCTTTGCCGGACTGGTGATTCTTGCTTCATCCGTCGCCAGCACGCGCTTTCGACGGACCCGAGAGACGGTTGTGCTCAAAACTCTGGGTGCCACGCGACGATCCATTCTTGCTGTCTATTCCATCGAGTTCTGCATGCTGGGTTCGCTTGCCGCAGTTGTCGGCGTCACCTTCGCCAACATTCTGAGCCGCGTACTTGTGCATCGACTGCAGATTCACTGGCACATGGAGTGGATGCCTACCCTGAGTGCCATCCTGGCCACGGCAGTGCTGGCTACGCTCACAGGATGGTTGGCCAGTCATCGCATTCTGGGGCTTCGCCCGCTGGAGATTCTGCGCGAAGAATAGCCGAGCCTGGCAGATGGCAGGCTCGGCTGGAATGGAGCAACGGATGTCTCCTAGAAATCTTCGGCCGTATCCACCTTTGGCAGACGATCTTTCTCGCCGGCAAACAGGACATAGAGAGTGGGCAGCAGGTAGACACCGATTACCAGATTGGCAAGCAGTCCACCGACAATGACGATAGCAAACGGACGCTGCGAGTCTGATCCAATGCCGTGTGAGATTGCAGCCGGCATAAGACCGAGCGTTGCCACCAGCATGGTCATCATGATCGGGCGAAGTCGAAGCACAGCGCCCTCCACCGCTGCTTCTACGATTGTGTTCTTCCCATCTTCTTCCATACCCTTGCGGCGTGCACGCAACTGGTTAATGTACTCCAGCATGATCACGCCTGTCTGTACGGAAACACCAAACAGCGCCAGGAAGCCCACGCCGGATGAGACGCTGAAGTTGGTATGTGTCAGGAAGAGTGCCAGCGGTCCTCCGATGGATGCCATGAAGACACTGGCCATGATCAGCGACGCCCACTTGAGTGATCCAAACATGGTGTAGAGGATCAGGAAGATTCCTGCAAGAGTGATAGGAACCACCAGTGCCAGGCGCTTGTCCGCGCGCTGCTGGCTCTGATATTCGCCTGCCCATTGCAGGTGATAACCGGATGGCAGTGAGACCTGTCGATTTACCTTGGCAATGGCATCGCGAACCGTGGAACCCAGATCGCGGCCACGCACGGAATATTTGATTGCGATATAGCGTTCTCCGCCTTCGCGATAGATCTCCTCTGCACCGTCATCCTCGGTGATGTGCGTTACCTGTGCAAGCGAAACCCGTTCCCCACTGGGAGAAAGCAGACGAATATTCTGTATCGCTTCCTTGGTGTCGCGATACTGCGGCAGATAGCGAACCGTCACGTCATAACGCGCTTCACCCTGCTGAACCTGTGTCAGAGGCTGACCACCGACGGCAGTCTGAATTGCATCCTGAATGTCTGCCACATTGATGCCAAACCGCGATGCAGCCTCTCGATCCACCGTAAGATTCAGATTGGGCTGTCCAACGATTCGGAATATTCCCAGATCCGCTATTCCGGGAACGCCGCGCATCACAGCGGCAATGGCATCGGCTTTTGCTTCCAGTGTTCGCAGATCGCTACCATACAGCTTTACGGCAAGCTGCCCCTTCACACCGGAGACGGCTTCCTCCATATTGTCGGAAATGGGTTGCGAGAAGTTCCAGATCACTCCGGGAAAGCTTTCCAACTTTGCATCCATTGCCGCGATCAACTCCTCCTTGTTTTGATGGAAGATCGGTCGCCATTGCTCTTTCGGCTTCAGGTCAACGAAATACTCGGTATTGAAAAATCCGGTGTAGTCGGTGCCATCGTCCGGGCGTCCGGTTTGGCTTACCACCTGTGTGACTTCAGGAAACGAAGCCATGACCAGACGCGCCTTGTTGGTGAAGTCAATGCTTGCACTGGGTCCGGTGCTCGGGGCAAGCGACCCCCTCACCCAGATCGATCCTTCGTCCAGGTGGGGCAAAAACTCCGATCCGATCACACCTCCGAAGTTCAACCACAACGCCAGTGCAAAGATGCAGCAGGCAACCGTCAGCGTCACGCTTCGATGCGTAATGGCCCATCGTACGCTGGTGCGGTAGTGCCGAACCAGCCAGCCCATCAATGGGTTCTCCCACTCTGTTGCGCCTTTGCCAAACAGCAGACTGGCCAGCACCGGAGCTACGATGATCGAAAACGTGAGCGCGCCCAGCAGCGCAAAGGCAACCGTCCACGCCATCGGCCGGAACAGGCGACCTTCCACCGCCTGGAGCGTGAAGATCGGTAGATATGCCGTGATGATGATGGCGATTGCAAAAAAGACTGGCCGTTGCACCTCCTGGGCTGCATCCCGGATTTTCTGCTGCGGTGTATGCAGGTCGGAACTGTGATTCAGATGGCGAATAATGTTTTCGATCATCACCACGGCTCCGTCCACCACCATGCCAAAGTCCAAAGCGCCAAGGGAGAGCAGATTGGCGGGGATATGATTCAACTTCAACAGAATGGAGGCAAACATGAGAGAGAAGGGAATAGTCAGCGCGACGATTATCGCGCCGCGCACATTGCCCAGAAACAGGAAGAGAATCAGCGAGACCAGAATCACGCCTTCGGTGAGATTGTGTTCCACTGTATGCACGGTGAAGTGCACCAGCACGGATCGATCCAGGAAGGGAACCACCTTCACGCCATGGGGCAGGATGTGGTTATTCAACTCCTCCACCTTGGCTTCAATGCCCCTCAGGACAGGGTCCGAGTCATCCCCCTTCTGTAGCAGAAGAATCCCTTCCACCGTGTCCGGATTATCCACCAGAAGTCCATCGTTATGATGCCAGGTTCGGCCAATCTGGCCCAGGCGGATCTTTGGGCCTTGTGTCACCGTTCCCAGATCGCGGATGTGTAGTGCTGCCCCTGCCTGCGTCTTGATGACGGTGTTCTCAATGTCCTGAATACTCGTGAACAGGCCAATAGCCTGCACGTTGATCTGCTGCGCACCCTGTTCGATAAAGCTGCCGCCAGCGTTGGTGTTGTTGTTGATTACCTGCTGTTCCACCTGGGTCAGGCTGAGTCCATAGCTCACCAGCTTGTCCGGATCCAGTTTGATCTGGTACTCCCGTGTCGGTCCGCCAAAGCTTGACACATCCACCACACCGGGAACCTGCTTGAAGCTCTTTTCCAACGTCCAATCCTCGAGCGACTTCTTCTCCATCGCATCGTAGGCTGGATTCGTACTTTCCACGGTGTACCAGTAGATCTGTCCCACCGGACTCCAGTCAGTCCCCATCTGTGGAACCAGCCCTGGCGGTAGTGTCACCTGTTGTATGCGCTCCAGCACCAGTTCCCGATTCTTGGTGTCAATCGAACTGTCATCAAAAGTGAGCAGGACGGTGGACAGGCCGGCCAGCGTAAACGAACGTAGACTTTGCAGATGCGGGATGCCTGCCATCTGGATTTCCACCGGTACCGTCACCTGACGCTCAATCTCCTCCGCAGAACGCCCAGGCCATTGCGTGATGACTGTGACATAGTTATTGGCCACATCCGGATACGCCTCAATGGGCAATGCTCGATAGGACAGGATTCCAGCGATGGTCAGCACGACCACCGCTCCCATCACCAGCCATCGATTGCGAAGTGCAAAATCAACCACTGCGGCAATCATTATTCGCTCACCGCACTTTCCAGGGAGAGCGCATTGCTCACCACTTTGGTCCCTGGTGCCAGCCCATCCGTTATCTCCTGCTGGTCGCCAGGCAGCATGTCGCCCGCCTGAATCTCTACACGACGAAACTGTGCGGGACCAGCTGGTACAAACACCCATGCGCGATCATGCAGGTGCAGAATGGCTGTGGCTGGAACCTTGGTATACGTGCGTGGATGCAGGCTACGAAATGTTACCGTTGCAAACATGCCCAGCCGGAGATAGCCGGGGTTATGGACAACCACGCGCACCTTGGCTGTCCGGATGCTGGGGTCCAGAACCGGACCGATATCGTCAATCTTTCCGGTCAGGGTCCGATCCGGATAGGCATTCAAATGTATCGTTGCAGGCTGTCCCAGCTTGAGCTCAGCCAGTTGATTTTCATACACGTCACAGAGCACCCAAACCGTGGAAAGATCTGCAATGGTAAAGGCCGTGGCTGATCCGGCATAGGTCACTCCTGCGGCAGCGGCGCTGGTCACATTCTGTGCAATCACCACACCACTCACCGGCGCATAGACTGAGACGATGTCACTCGGGTGCCGGGCATCCAGTCCCAGCGTCTTCAATTGCTCCTGCGCCGCGGTCAGTACTGATTGCGCATCCTGCTCCCCATTCTGTGCCTGCTCCAGCGCGGACTTCGCCGCTGCCCCGTGGTCGTAGAGTTGCTGGGTTCGATCCAGTGTTCTGTGTGTCAACACCTCATCGTTGACGGCACGCCGATACGCATCGAGTGCGGCGGTTGCATCCGGGCTTTGTACGCGCATCATGAGCTGGCCTTTACTTACGGCATCATCCAGATGAGCACCGATTTGCACCACCCGACCGCTGACCAGAGAAATGACCGGAATGGTGCGTGAAACATCCGGCATGACTGTTCCTGTGGCATTCAGCAGCGCCGGAGTCACATATGGCTGCGACTCTGCCAAGGGAAACAAATCAGCCTTATGGGGGTCTACCGCAATCAGGTTCATGTCGGAAAGATGGATCACCTTCTGCGGACCAGTGGCATCGCTTTTGGTGGGAGCACTTTTGCATCCATTCAACATCAGACCAGCAGTGCCTATCATGCAGGCCAGGGGAACTATGATCCCGGATGTCCATGCGGAATTTCGAAAGTACGTCAAAACTTGCTTCAAGGAATCACCTCGCGTCCCACGGCCAGATTCAGCTGCGCCGTTGCAGTCAGATACGTTCCTACCAGTTGCAAATAGGCCAGTTGTACGGCACGATAATCACTCTGTGCATTCAGAAAATCCATCAGCGAGGCACCGCCATGTTGATAGGCAAAAGTCACAGTATCGCGTACCCGCGTGGCTTGCCCGCGGTACTGGTCGCGATAGGGCTTCAGCAGTGTCAATGCGCTGCGCACTTGTTCGTAGGCACTGTCCACATCGCTGAAGACCTGTGCCCGCGCCGCTTCCGTCAACTCCTGATTGCGCTCAATGTCAATCTGTGTCCGTTTCTTTTCGCCTTGGTTCCGGTCGAAAATCCGAATGGGAATGTTCACATTTACGCCCACATAAGTAGGTAGCGGAGGGTTGGTTCCAGAATCCACAGCAAACGTTGGGTCAGCCGATCCATTCGCCTTCGCCAGTTTGTGATTGGTCAGCGCCTGCTGCACAGACTGCAACGCAGCCTGTAAGTCCGGTCTCGCCTGCAGCGCTGACTGCTCGAAATCGTTCAACGGCTGCAGCGAATCGCCAAAATCGAACGGCCCCGTCACATCAAACCGATCGACCGGTGTGCGATCATCCAGCATCTGCAGCAGGGCAATCTTCTGCGACCGTAGATTCACCGTCGCTGCTTCAATCTCGGATTCATACTGCACGCGCAGTAGCTCGATCCGATCCAGATCAATCTGAGCCAGGTCGCCCGCCTTGTAGCGTTCCTTGCTGATCGTGATGATGTGGTCATAGTAGTCCAGGTCGGCCTTCGCCAGTTCCAGAACCGCCTTCGCCTCCAGCGTCTGCACAAATGCCACGCGCAGCGTATACATAAGGTTGCGATGCAAATCCTCATGCAATGATCCGGCAATTCTCGTCCCTTCTTTTGCGCTCTCCAATCGAAGTTCGCGCTTGTGCTCCCGCTCGTGCAGATAGCTGATAGAGCCGGTCGTCAGCGCATCGGTCAATGGACGATAGTTCGTCGTATTCGTGTTTGGATCGATGTGCGGCGCAAAGGGGTAGGTTTGATCTTCAGTGAAGGAAAGCGTGGGATTTGGCCGCAGATACGCCGTTATCTCGTTCGCCTTCATCTCGTCCACATTTAAAGCATCGGCTTTCAGCGTGGGATTCGCAGCTTCAAACCGTACCTTCACCTGCTGCCACGTCATCAGCTGCCGTTTACTTTGAGATGCGGTTGTATTTGCAGAAATCGTAGGGACAGTTGTCTGTGCATCGCAGGGCATTGCCAATATGACAATGCCAAGGACGCCACAAACGGCCCATGCATGCAGGGATCGTTTCATGTACGCCTTCTTTGCCGCTTAGCAAAGCGGCAGGATAGGAATCCAGAAAGTAGTGAAGTATGGATTGAGCGAAGGATCAGGCCACTGGCGGCGGTCTGCTGAAAGGCAGGCGCTCCGTACTCAAGTGTGCAGAGAGGAATTTCTGCGGCAACGGCAGGATCTCCCAACGGCGTGGGATCTCGA
>JAKBAG010000062.1 GCA_021809235.1 Acidobacteriota bacterium | reverse complement strand
GATGGGAGATGCGCACAGATCGGGAGTTTGACTTTGCGCTGGACCTGACCACAGGCACTCTGCAACGAAAGCCGTAACCCGATACAGTGAATGGAGAGGACCTGCATGCATCGCTACCTTGCCCTGCTCCTGATCGCACTTTGCCCTGCAGCACTGCTGGCCGCTAACACAGGCGCCTGGCTGCGCCGTGTACCTGATGAGGATCATCGTCGCCACGATCCCTACCTGGGGCAAGCGGCAGCCATCGCCTCCGGCAGGCAGCTCTTCCAGCACAACTGCACACCATGTCATGGCTCGGATGCTATGGGCCGATATGGCCGTCCAAGCCTGCGCAGTCTGCGGATTCGCCATGCGACCGACGGAGACCTCGCATGGATGCTGCAACACGGCAATCCCTTCAAGGGCATGCCGCCGTGGAGCAGTCTGCCGGATCAGCAGCGCTGGCAGATTATCGCCTACCTGCGTACGCTGCCTCCCATCGGCAAACCCATGCCACGCTAAGCCGTCTTTGGGCTACTTGGTTGGGACAATCTCTTCCGTTGATTTACTCATCACTGCCGTGCGCTCCAGCTTGTCCCAGTTGAACGGACGCCCATCGATGGCTCGCTTCAACGTCTTCAGCAACACGACGGAGAAGACCTGTCGGTAGGCAAACCGCTGCAGCCAGATGTGGAACAGCAGCCACCCATCTCCTTTGTTGGCCGGGTGCCTGCGCTCCAGGCTGAAGGCCAGTGACGAGGTGACGAAATCAATCACCATGAAGGCCAGAAAGTACGCCACCAGCTTTTCAAAGCTGGCCGCGCTCGCCGTCTCCGGATGATAGTAGCGATTCACGCCAAACTGCACAGCGCCAATCAAAAACATCAGGTCGATGAATGGCGATACCAACGGCAGCAACATCTGGAAGATGACAATGTTCGGCAGGGCAAACAATCCCATCGCCTTGTTGCGCAGGAAGGCAGCCCGATGCTTCCAGACAGCCTGCAGCGTACCAAAAGACCACCGGAAGCGCTGACGCATCAGTCCACGGGCGTCAATCGGCGCCTCAGTAAATGCCAGCGAACTGTCCTCATAAATCACCTTGAGTCCCTGCTCGAGCAGACTCATCGTCAGATCTGCATCCTCGGCAACGGTGTTGATGGGATAACCGTGGGCAAGCTTCACCGCAGCCGTTCGCCAGGCACCAATTGCTCCTGGAACCACCGTGACCACATGAAACAGATTCAGTGCGCGCCGTTCAAAGTTCTGGCTTGTGATGTATTCCAGTGCCTGCCAGCGGGTCCACAGGTTCACACGATTGCCCACCTTGGCATTTCCAGCCACAGCACCTACCGTTGCATCGGAGAAGTGACTGACCAGTTTGCCAATCGCATCGGAGGCGATCACCGTATCCGCATCAATGCCTACATAAATCTCTTCCGTCACATGCTCCAGTCCGAAGTTCAGTGCTGCCGCCTTGCCTCCGTTGGGCTTGGTCAGCACGAGCACACGGCCACTGGCGATTTCCTCACGAAACGCCTGCCGGGCCACGGCCACAGTAGCATCCTTTGAGCCATCATCGATCACGAGGACGCGCAGCGCGGGATAATCCGAATGCAGCACAGAGCGCACCGTCCGCACGATCACCGTCTCTTCGTTATAGGCAGGCACCAGCACTGCAACTGCTGGCTGATATCCCGGATCCGGCTTCCGACGAGGCTTCAGCCGGTCTATGAGCGCAAGGATACCGATCAGCACCAGACGCAGGCTCATCAGCACATCCCCTACAAAAAACACCGTTACAATCAGGGTGCCTAGAAACGCCAGACCAGAGAAGGCTATCGAATCCGGCAGCGCGCGCAGATATTGCCGCATCGTCAGCGGCGGCATCACCTCGGCCCTCGTCTTGCCCATCAGGGCAGAGACGGGCACAATCTTGTAGCCATGCGCACGCAACGCATCAATCAGGATGGGAAGCGCAGCCACCGTGGCAGAGCGGTCTCCACCACCGTCATGCAACAGAATGATACTGCCGCGAAACTGCGGTGCCGTCTTCATCACCTTCAGTTGGGCCAGGACCGAATCACGAATCTCCTCCGGGGATTTGCGCGGATGTTCGTTCCAGTCATCGGTATCGATCTTGTCGCCAATAATGGTGTAGCCGTCCTGCTGTATCCTCTCCACCGGGGCAGCCTGGTCATCGGTGTCCGGCTCCTGATCAATCGAATACGGCGGACGGAAGTAGAGCGGCTGCACCCCAAGTTTGCTGGCAAACAGTCTCTCCGTCAGCTGCAGTTCAATGTCGAGTTGGCGCGGAGAAATCTCGCTGATGTCCGGATGCGTGTACGTGTGGTTGCCAATCTCATGGCCTTCACGCAGCACCCTCCGCATCAGGCCCACCTGATCCTGCGCCTCACTGCCAATCATCATGAATGTGCCTTTGACATTCTTGGCTTTGAGCACGTCGAGGATCTTCGGCGTCCATTTGGGGTCTGGCCCATCGTCGAAGGTAAGAGCAACCTCGTCTGGATGGTATCCGTATTGACGCACCGTGTAGGTGTGCGGATACACCTGCATCTGCTCGTCAACAATCAACTGCTTCGTAGGATCGGATTCGTCCTCCGTATTGATGGTCACCGTGCGACGACCAGGCTGCGGCGTTCCAGTCACGCGCAGAATATCCCCATCCCCCTCCGTATCCACGTCGTGCCCCGGAGGAACCGTGCCCAGGGCATGCAGTGCATCGGCGCTTCCCGGCTTGTCCCAGATATTCCAGAGTGAACTATCCTCCGAACCCAGTCGCCACAGCGCAAATGTCTGAATGCCCAGAGCGCGCGCACCCCGCATCTCGTCCAGCACCGTGGTTGCGTCCAGGAACCATACGATATGTCGCTGGTGCGCATCCTCGTCCATATATTCGTAATGGGCGTTCAGGGAGTCATAATCCAGATCGATGTCAGCATCCGCATCGGAAGCCCGCTGCCAGGCATCTGCCACCGAAAGCACATCCGTGTTCACAACCTTTGGCTCAAAGTGCCGTTCGTGCGGCTTGCTCGGCATGGACTCAGCCCAGTCGTAGCCATAGCTGCCGATAGCGCAGATGAGCTTCTCGCGCGGCACATACTTGAGAGCCCGCGTCAGATTTGCCGTGAACCACTGCTGGCTGGCAATCGGCCCTGGATCGCTCTGCACCTCGTGCTCGTCATAGTTCATGAGCACGATCCCGTCGGAATTTGCCGCAACTGCCTTTAAATCCTTGGGCAGCGTGGAGACAGAAAGATTCACATACAGGCGCAGCCTGCGCGGATGCATCTGCGCAAACAGCTCTGTAATCAAGGATTCATACGCCGGCATGGCGTCATCGGGAAGATTTTCCAGATCCAGAGACAAGCCGTGATAGGCAGGAAACGTCGAAAAAAAGCGCATCAGCTGCGCTTCCAGACCGGCTCGCTGCGCAGGATCCTCGATGATTTTCGCCGCGTTGGCATCAAAGTCCTGAATCGCGGGGCTGAAGTTCTGGAGAACCGGGAAAATTTCCGTATCCTCCTTTGCGGCCTGAATTGTGTGCTTGATCTTGTTTTCCTGGTCAGGATCGCGCACGCTACTCCCACTGAAGATGGGAAACTCGTGCCCCTCGTCCGTCGTTCCCATCAGTTGCCCATTCGATGAATCCAAGTGAAGCCACACAGGGAAGAGAAAGTCGATCTGATGCACATGCTCCTTGAAGGAGGAGTAGCTGGCAGCATCGTCCGGCGTGTAGTAGGCTGCACGCAGTCCTTCGCCGCTGTTCATCGGAATCTCGGAGGGCTTGGTGTGCGGATGATTCCGGTGTCGGTGCGGAGTACGGGCTGTTCGCAGCTCGTTGGCTCGGTCAGGCAATGCGTGATAGTTGTGCTTCGGCACAGGCAGCAGAAGATTGGGCAGATTCTGATGCCGCAAGACATTGAAGCTGAAGGCTACCAGCACCAGCGTGGAGACAATCGCCGTCACATCCAGCAATCGTCGCAGGCGCTTCCATCGCTTCCGCTCCGGATCGGCAAAAATCTGCTTGTCGCGCATCGTTTCTGTTCCCTCAAATCTGCGTTGATTTCTCAGCGCGATTCACTTCAGGATAACGGGTTTTGGCTGGTTCCGCGCCGGGATGCGCAGGTCGCGCCTATCCCGTATAACTGAAACGTATGTCTCTGCCCGCAGCAAATCGAGCATCCGGAGTGGCGCCACCGCGCTGGATGCGCCTCAGCGCACTCTGCGCACTGCTAATCGGCTTCCTGCTACGCCTCTATTTCTTTCACTTCTTTCCGCAAACTGAAGGAGATGTCGCCGTCTACTCCGATCTGGCAGCCAACCTTGTGCGCCATGGGGTCCTGGCCTCCAGTGAGCCCTCCGGGCAGCTCCACCTGACGCTGATCCGGCTCCCCGGCTACCCACTCTTTCTGGCCGCATGCTTCCGCATCTTCGGAGTGGGAAATCTGCTTGCGGTGTGCCTTGTGCAATCCCTCCTGGATGCCGTCACTTGCCTGCTGCTGGCAGATTTGGTCCGGCGACTCGCCTGCGATCTGGCACGCAGGCGCCAGCTTGCAACCTCCGGCTGGGGAGCGGCATTGCTTGCTCTGTGGATGGCTGAATTATGCCCCTTCACTGCAATTTATATTTCGGCTCCACTCACCGAAGGCCCCACGCTGTTCTGCATCGTGGCTGCCTGCTGGACCGCACTTCGCTTTCAGGACAATCCCGCATGGCCCAGCGCACTGGGCTTTACAGCAGCGGTCGCCTTGGCCGCACTGCTGCGGCCTGATGGCGCCCTGCTTGCCGTTGCCTTGGCTCCGGCCCTGTTTGCGTCGCGCGTTCGCAGCCGCATTCCCCGGCAACGGCTACTGCGCATCAGCGTCGCCTGCATTGCGCTTGCGCTGCTTCCGTTTGCCCTTTGGGCCATGCGCAACTGGAGGCAGTTCCATGTTATCCAGCCTCTTGCTCCGAGGTATGCCAGCGACCCTGGGGAGAGCAGCGACCTCGGCTTTCAGGCCTGGACCAGCACCTGGACGCTTGACTTCGTCAATACCGTCGATTGCTACTGGCCGGTTCCCGGCGATGCCGTCAATCCTGACAGCATTCCACCCCGCGCATGGAGCAACCCGGTGGATCATCAGCAGCTGATGGACTTGTTTGCAGCCTACAACCAGCGCGGCTTTCGCACCTCGGACAGCATGAATGCGACCCTGGCCATCCTTGCACAGCACAATCGTATGGCCCATCCGCTCCGCACGTGGCTGGCCATTCCAGCCCTGCGCGCCGCCGACATGTGGCTCCGCCCGCGCACAGAAAATCTTCCCATCGATCTGGATTGGTGGGTGTATCGCAACCACCATCAGGAAACCATCTTCAGCTGGAGCTACGCTGCGCTGAATCTGCTGCTGCTCGCAACAGGATTTCTCGGGCTTGCCCTGCGCCCCCGGCTGGCCGGAGGGATGCTGCTCTATCTTGTAATGCGTACCCTGCTGCTGGCCACCGTCCAGGGACCGGAGGCACGCTACACTCTGGAGTGCCTGCCGATCCTGCTCGCCACATCTGCCCTCTGGCTGGTCACGCTGACTCTATCCATGCGCATGCACCGCCCTGTCGGCAGCAGTACGCTTAAGCAGAATCCGCATAGGCATACCCGGTCCGGTATCTGAGAAGTTGGATTTTTCTTGAGGAAAAATCCGGTCTGAGATCTCTGCCGCGGAGGACAGTTATGCGGATTCTGCTCTAGCGCTGAATAACGCGCGTTCCGGATGCAAGCTTGATGCTGAAGGCATCCGCTGGCAATCCCCCATTGATGCGCCGCACCGTATAGTCGACCATGCGGTAGTTACCGGCAGGATCAAACGATTGCTGCTGAATCGCAATTCCGCTCTTCATATCGATCCAAAGCAGCACACGCGTCACATTCTGCCGCGCAGCCTCGGTCCGTGGAAGCAGTTGCAGCTTTTCCGTGGCCACGCCGCGAATAGTCTCCGCACCGGCATAGCTCACCATCCAGTCCTTCTGCATCTCCGTAGCACTGCCGCCAAAGCCCAGTACCAGAAAGCTTTCAATCTGCGCCGAGCGCCCGGCCGTGCGAAATACGGTCATCTGCTTGAGCAGTGGCTCGTACAGCTTGAACTCTCCACCGGCGTACACCATGTCCTTGGGAACAGGCCGACCATTCAGCGTCTTCAGATGCAGTGCCATCGCGACCGTACCTTTGCGCCGCTCCACGTCCATTGTTCCGGTCTGCGTATCCTTGTCGAAGATTGGCTGGGTCTGCACGTTATCCCATGTCACATCCGCCTGCGCGGTGTGGAACTTCGCAGCCACTTCATCCAGCCGGGCCAGCACTTTCTGCAGTTGTGGATTGGCACTCTCTGCCCACGCGGCAGTCGATGAAGATCCGGACAGAATCACCACCAGCAGCAGGGCTGTTAGCCACCGGAAACCACTCCATTGCTCTTTCCCGCTCATCACCGCAGAATGCAGAGGTTGCGCCTGTTGCCTAACGTCGCACATGAACGCGCCACTCCTTCGGTTGACCATCCGGTCCGTTCACCGTTTCCCATCGCATCACGAACACCGCATCTCCGGTCACCGGCTGAATCGCCCGATGCAGAGCCTTGCGAATGGCAGCGTCATCCGCATTCGCTGCCACATGCACATCCGAAGCTCCCACTGTCACCAGTAATCCGCGCCCATGATCGCTGATCACTTCAATCGGCCCGGAAAATCCCGAGATCGGGATCGGCTTGTCCCCATAATTCCATACATGAGGCGTGACGAAGATGAAGGCCAGAATCAGCGACACCATCACGTCGTAATGCAATGTGCCGCGCGCGTGCGTCCAGAAGAAATAGCTTTTCAGAATCTTTCCCATCGTGTTGCTTCCCTTGCCGCGCATCATTTGGCGTTGGCAGCGATGCGCTCCATTCCCTGCATGTAAGGCCGCAGAACATCTGGAATCCGGATGCTTCCATCAGCCTGCTGGTAGTTCTCCACCACGGCCAGCCATGTGCGTCCCACAGCCAGTCCGCTGCCATTCAGCGTATGCACAAACTCAGTCTTGCCCTTGCCAGCAGGCCGGTAGCGAATATTGGCCCGCCGCGCCTGAAATCCTTCAAAGTTGGAGCAGGAGGAGATCTCGCGATAAGCTCCCTGCCCCGGCAACCACACTTCCAGATCATACGTCTTGGCCGAGGAAAAGCCCGTATCCCCGGTGCAAAGCAGCATGCGCCGGTAGGGCAGCTCCAGCAGCTCCAGAATGCGTTCCGCATCCCGCGTCAGCTTCTCGTGTTCGGCATCGGATTCCTCCGGCCGCACAAACTTCACCAACTCCACCTTCTCAAACTGATGCTGGCGAATGATCCCGCGCGTGTCCCGCCCTGCTGCTCCGGCCTCGGCGCGGAAGCACGGCGTATAGGCCGCGTAGCAGATCGGCAACTGGCTCTCGTCCAGAATCTCATCGCGGAACAGATTCGTGACTGGAACCTCGGCCGTCGGAATCAGCCAGTGGTCATTCTCGCGATACTCGCCCTCCACAAATGCCTGACCGTCCTCGCAGCGAAATAGATCGTCGGCAAACTTGGGCAGCTGCCCGGTACCAAACAGGGATTGGCTGTTCACCAGAAATGGCGGTAGCACCTCCGTATATCCATGCTCCAGCGTGTGCTGATCCAGCATGAATCCGATCAGAGCCCTCTCCAGACGCGCACCAGCGCCCTTGTACACGGCAAAGCGCGCGCCGGACAGCTTGGTGGCGCGTTCCAGATCGAGGATACCCAGCGACTCGCCCAGCTCCCAGTGTGGTCGCGCAGCAAAGGCAAACTCCGGCAGCACACCCCACGTCCGGACCACGCGATTCTCTTCCTCGCTTCGCCCGGCAGGAACCTCATCGCGCGTCAGGTTCGGGATGCGGGCCAGCGACTGCCACAGCTTCTCGTCGAGCGCAGACGCCTCGGCATCCAGGCCATCCAGCGCTTCCTTCAGACTGCGCGTCTCCTCCATCAGAGCGCTGACGTCCTCACCAGCGCGCTTGCGTACACCCACCTGCTGGCTCAGCTCATTGCGGCGCGCCTTCAACTGCTCGGCACGGGTGATGGCGCCGCGTCGCGCCGCATCCAGCGCATGGAAGTCGCCCAGCAGCATCGCCGGGTCTGCACCGCGCATCCGCAGCTTCTGCTCCACTACTTCCAGATTGCTTCTGACATATCCAAGATCAAGCATCGCTCTTACAGCTTACTAGGCAACCCGTCTGAGATGGCGCGGAAGGAACGGGGAAACGACCCGACGAAGCTGCCTGACTGCCCAGATCAGCCTACGGATGCATCTCCACAGCAATGTTCACGGTGGAGGTGTTTCCCGTGGCCGCAACCACAGACAGGTTGGTGGCCACTCCCGGCAGCGAGAACGGCAGAAAACTGACCGTTCCATCCATCGCTGAGGTCAACGTAAGCGTCTGCTTTTCCAGCAGCGGCGCCTGCGCACAGCGTCCGTGGGACGGGCAGGGCGGCGACCACGCATACAGCGCCTCGTAGATCTGGACCGTTCCACCGGCCATCACAACCCCGTCCATATCCCGGACACGCAGCACCACCGCAGCCGGAGCCTGCTGCACACTCAGGCTCTGGTTCGCGCCGCTGACCGGCTCCAGATACGCATACTCCGGCCGCGAGCCCAGCGCGGCAAAGTTCACACAGTTCGATGTTCCCTGCACACAGGCCAGTGCCGCCGTACTCTGCCCCTCCGCCAGCGGACCCACCCCCAGCACGGCATTTGCCATGCCGCTGGCATCGGTGGCAATCGCAGCCTGCGGAGCCTGGATGCCGCTGCCGCTCATCCACTGCACCGTCACGCCCGCTGCCGGAGCAGCACCTGTCAAGGCCATTGCCTCCACCGGCCAGCTCACCGCCGCACCGGCAGCCACATGCAGGGTGGGAGTCAACGCGGCAATCGTCGGCGCCAGCCCGCCATAGAAGTGCGCCTGCACGTTGCTCCCGTTATCCAGCGCTGCAGTCACCACCACCAGCGCCGTGGAGATCGGCGTCACCGTCAGCGTGGCCAGTCCATCCCCGCTCGTGGTCACGCTGCAGCTGCTACGTCCGCAGCCCAGCATTGCCGTGGTGCCTCCAACCGTGTAGGTCACCGTCACCCCTCCAGCAGGCATCCCGTTGGCTCCGTTCACAATCACGGAAAACGGCACAGGAACCCCTAGCGGAACCATGTTCTGTGGTGCCTGCACCACGCCAATCACGTCATTGGTCCGCGCATCAAAACTGACGCCGCCCGGAATCACGGCCGCAGCACTGCTTCCCGGCAGATCATCCACTTCGACGTCCTGGGATCCGGTCGTACCCGGTGCTGCAGCCACCAGGGCCGTAATCTCCGTCGGGGTAATGCTCAGCACCTGCTCAGGCACTCCGCCCACCTTCACCGTATCGCCAGCATGAAACCCAAAGCCGCGGATCACGATGGTTCCACCGCCAGCCGGAAGCCGTGTCGGTGCAACAGTATCGGCATAGAGTACCCACCCCTGATAGGCATAGTCCGGACGCCCATCCCCGCGCTGATCCGCCACCGCCAGCCGCACCACGTCGGTGCCGCGACTGGTCACCTGCAGATAGGTCATGCCTGTTGTGGTGTCATTCTGAGCCGGAGCAAAGACGGCCGGTGCCGTTCCCAGCAGCGCAAAGCCATCCCAGACACCGATCGCCGGCATCGCCTTGCTCATCGTCGGCTGTCCGGCCTCATTCAGCGCCCGCGTTACCACCGTGAACGTTCGCTGCGCGCGCACAGCAAAGGTGAACCAATCGGTCTGGCCCGGAGCACCCAGCCTTCCGCTCCAGGCGCCTGTTCCCGGAAGCCGGTGTGGATTTCCGGCAATCCCCACAGGCGCACGCGGTGCATATCCAGACGGCTCCCCGGCCGAGTCCGCCACCGTCACATGCACCGTCTGCACCGTACCGGCCGTCAGGCCATTCAGCGTCAGCACCGGCATTGTGCCGGAGGGCGAAGGATTGCCAATCTGATACGGTCCCACCGAACTGCCTAAAATATCCAGCGGATTGACCGCCTCAAAGCTCACCTGAAAGCTCGCAGCGCTCACCCCGGGCGGCAATGGTATCGCGCTTAAATCAAAGTAGCCTTCCAGCGCTGTATCCGTACCCCCGAAGCGATCCAGCGGATTACCCTCGGCATCGGTAAAGCCGGTGATCGAGTTTCCCCGATTCCCCAGAAAATACTCCCCGGAGACGGCCGTCACCGTATACGCATACATCGGGTTCCCACTGGTATCGAGCGGCCGTACCACCACATTCACGCCCTGCATGCCCTGTCCGCTGCGGAACGCGATGGTGCCCTGAATTGAAACCGTACTGGCTGCCGTCAGTTCGTGTCCGGGATACTCTGCCTGATTGGCACTCGTCACCGGGTACAATCGGCTGATCGCTGCCTGATCGTCGGCACGCAGCGTCGTCGGGTTGGGGATGCATACACCCCCGGCCCCACCACAGGCACCGTTATTGGGCTGCATCACCGGCCACCCCAGGGTTCCATCCGGCTCTGCCGCAGGGTCCGCCAATGCCGACGCATTCACCTGCGCGTAGTCCAGCCCCAGAATGCGCCCAAAGGCCCGCTGCAGTTGAAACTGCATCATCTCCACCAGCGGACCCGAGGTGGCGCACTGTCCATTCAGCACAATCACGCCGTGAGCAAAGGTCGCCTGGGGCTGAAAGTTGTCCAGCCAGGCCAGCACCCCATTCTGCGCGCAGTTTCCCGGCGTGCTGGCACCGGAGCCCAGCAGCGCGTCGATCACCGAGCCATCCGCATCCAGGACCACGGCAATCGGCGTACCGGTTGCCTGCGGCGTCACATCCGCCGGCGCTGTGAACTGCTGGCTGGCCGCCTGCACGTTGGAGCCGTTCACATCTTCGGCCAACGCTCCGGCATCCGTCAGGTTCACCCCCGCCGTCGGCACCGCATTCCAGAATGCCGCAGCCGCATCCACCATGCCCACGGCCTGCGCATGGCTGATGGACACATTCAGCGCGCCCTGATCCACAAAGTAAGGGATCGGACCATCCGCCCAGCGAATCGGCTGGCCCACGACGGCCGGGTTGAAATAACTTGCTCCGGCCACATACCTGGGACCGCCGGCAAAGGCCTTTGGCGTCGGTTGCACGGCAGCGAACAGCAGCACGCACAGCACCCGCACACCCGGACAGAGCCGGACATGTCTGCGTGCGTACCCACCCGCCTGGCCAGCATTCGATTGTCCCCATCCGCTGCGTATCCGTCCCAACAAGCCTGATCGCTCCTGATTGCAGTAGCCCAAACTTCAGCTTGCAATTTCAGGCGCACTTGGCAGCGGACCGCACCCTACCCTCCTACATGAAAGAAAATCCATGAGATAGCGTTCACATAGTCAGGGGTGTGGCGGGCAGTTTCTTAAGAATTTCTCATGAGAATCTTCTCATTCGGACCATCCGAACAGCCCCTATATCTCCGGGTAAAAATCAAAGAACGCATCGATGCTCAGCCGCAGTTGCCGTTCAATCTCCTCGCGCGTCCCTTCCAGCACATGCATCGTTACACGGCCTTCCCGGCCGCTGGCCAATTCCAGCCGGGCATCCTCCACTCGTTGCACTTCGCCTTCCGGCACCAGTCGCAGTCCATAAATCAGGGTCAAATTTGCCATGGCTTCATCCTATTCCCTGCCCGCCTATCCGCAGAACCTCCGCTACACCCGAGGCTCGGCTACAATCGAATTGATCATGAACGAGCCAACCACTCCCGAACTGCGTGACACCGTCATTCTGGGCTCCGGCTGCGCCGGCCTCACTGCTGCCATCTACACCGCACGGGCCAACCTGCGCCCGCTGGTGCTGGAAGGGCACGAGCCGGGTGGGCAGTTGTCTATCACCACGCTGGTAGAGAATTTTCCCGGCTGGCCGGAAGGAATCCAGGGGCCTGAGCTGATCGAAAACATGAAGAAGCAGGCGGCTCGCTTCGGCGCTGAGTTCCGGCTTGCCCACCTGGTTTCCGCCGATCTCAGTGTGCAGCCCTTTCGTCTGAAGACCTCCCACGGGGAGATTCTGGCGCGCACGCTTATCATTGCCTCCGGTGCCAGTGCGCGCTGGCTGGGACTGCCCAGCGAGCAGGCGCTCATTGGCCACGGCGTTTCCAGCTGCGCCACCTGTGATGGATTCTTCTTCCGCGACCAGCAGATTGCTGTAGTCGGCGGCGGAGACACAGCCATGGAAGAGGCTCTCTTCCTCACGCGATTTGCCTCCAAGGTTCACATCCTGCACCGCCGCGAGAGCTTCCGCGCCAGCAAGGTGATGCTGGATCGCGCCATGGCCCACCCCAGGATTGAAATCTGCACCAACACCGTCGTCGAGGAGGTGCTCGGAGTGGAGGAGAAATCCATGCGTGGGCTGCGCCTGCGCAACACCGTTACCCATGAAACCACCACGCTTCCGGTCACCGGACTTTTTCTTGGCATCGGGCACGAGCCCAATGCGCGGATGTTTGCCGGCCAGCTCGATCTGGATGCCGATGGCTACATCCTCACCCAGTCCAATGTGCTAACTCGCGTCGCCGGTGTCTTCGCCTGCGGCGATGTGCAGGACCGGCGCTACCGCCAGGCCATCACTGCGGCAGGCACTGGATGTATGGCAGCGCTGGAGGCTGAAAAGTATCTGGAAGAGCATGGCCACTGAGTCCAGCCCGGACGACTCCCTGAGCGATCGCCTGCTTCGGCTTGAAGATGCCATTGCCGCAGCCTGTCGTGCTGCTTCCCGGGCCCGCTCCCAGGTCACACTGATGGCCGTCTCGAAGACCCATCCGGTTGAGGCCATGATGGCCGTCCGCTCGCTCGGGCTCACGCTCTTCGGCGAGAATCGCGTGCAGGAGTTTGCCGCCAAGGCAGCGCAACTGTCTCCCTCGCAGCGTAGCGCATTGCGCGTCCATCTCATCGGCCATCTGCAAAGCAATAAGGCTGCCCGCGCTGCAGAACTTTTCGACGGCATCGACTCGCTCG
>JAKBAG010000349.1 GCA_021809235.1 Acidobacteriota bacterium | reverse complement strand
GGAAGTTGCAGGGTTGGAAGCCACTGCCGCCACCGGAGCCGCAGGCGCTACTGGAGGCGAAACCCGCGCCTGGCTCTCTGCCTTCGGTTGCGCCGCTGCCACTGGGGAAGCTACCGTTCCTGCTGTCCGCAGCGTTGCCACCACAGTGTGAATCGGCGCTGTGGCTCCCTGGGGAACCAGAATCTCACCCAGCACTCCAGCCACTGGAGCCGGAATCTCCACATCCACCTTATCTGTGGAAATCTCGAATAGCGGCTCGTCAGCACGCACCGGATCTCCGGGCTGCTTGAGCCAGCGCGTGATCGTTCCCTCAAAAATTGACTCCCCCATCTGGGGCATCACAATGGGAATCTCCCCGGCACCGACTGCCACTGGTTTGGCCGCTCCCGCAGGCACTGCAGGAGCCGGACTTCCGGCAACCGGGGCGACAGGAACCGCAGCATCCACTCTCGGCTTGGCCGCCGACACCGCAACCGCCTCGTCAGCATTTGCAATACGCGCGACCACGGTGTGAATCTGTACCGTGGCTCCCTGGGGAACCAGAATCTCGCCCAGGACCCCGGCCACTGGAGCTGGAATCTCCACATCCACCTTGTCTGTGGAAATCTCAAACAGCGGCTCGTCAGCACGCACCGGATCTCCGGGCTGCTTGAGCCAGCGCGTGATCGTTCCCTCAAAAATCGACTCCCCCATCTGGGGCATCACGACATCGGTGGACATCATTTCCTTCCTCGGCGCAGCCATTGCGATTGCAGGCGCCTTTTCCGCGCTGCGGGAAAACTCCCAGACGGATTATATAAGTCGCCTGCCGGGAGTGGCTTCCGCCTGCTCCTCCAGTCTGGAAGCAGGATCAAAACCCGGAATCACTTCGCAGCAGACTATGCCGTCTGGCACTGCCTGGCGGCATCCATCTCCTGAAGCGTATCTGGCTCCTGTAGAAATTCAAGATCGGCGCGCGCCAGAATCTGCTCCCCGAAGACCTGCCCGAAGCAGAGTGCGGCACGGTTGGCCACTGCCTCCAGCTCCGGAACCTCCACGTGCGCCGCCTCCAGCTCCAGCTGCATGCTGGTCACGGAACGATCCGGTATGCCGCACGGCACAATCCACTGGAAGTCTCTGGGGTGCGTCGTCACGTTCAGCGCAAACCCATGCGAGGTAATTCCCCGCGAGATATGTACTCCGATGGCAGCTACCTTACGCTCCTCTCCCAAGGCTGGCGAGCCTACCCAGACACCAGTCCGTCCAGCTACGCGCCCCCCCACAATCCCGAACCCTCCGCACAGCCGGATCAGCACCTCCTCCAGCGAACGAACAAAATCCACCGGGCCCAGCCGCCGTCCCGAGGGGCCCATCAGACTGCGCAGGTCAAAGATTGGATAGCCCACCAGCTGCCCCGGTCCGTGATAAGTCACATCCCCACCGCGATTGATGGCATGCACTGTTACACCGCCGGCGGCTAGCTGCGCGTCCGAGGCCAGAATATTCTCCCGGCGGGCGTTGCGCCCCAGCGTCAGCACCGGCGGATGCTCCAGCAACAGCAGCAGGTTCCCCACGCGCCCGGCATGGCGCAGCTCCACGCATTGCTCCTGCAGCCGCAAAGCTTCCGCATACCCCATGCGCCCCAGCCACAGATACTCAATCATGCTCGTCCACCTTTTTTCCTACCTCCGGATTGGCGCGCCTGCCCGGCATCGGCCTGCCCCGCCCGTGCCAGATCGCAGGCCCGCCACAGATACCAGGTCGCCACCGATCGATATGGCATCCACCGACGCGCCCGTTGAAGCATCTGCTCGGGATTTGGCAGATCCTCAGCCGCAACTGCGCCGCGGAGACGCAGAAATGTGAGTGCAAAGCCCTTGCGAACCCCATAATCGGTTGCCGGAAAGACATCCGGCCGCCCCAGACGGAACAGCAGTAGCATCTCCACCGTCCACTTCCCGATGCCGCGAACCTCCGTCAGCCGCTCCACAATCTCTTCATCGCTCATCCGCTGGATGGCGCGCTGCGTGGGCACGGTCCCGTCCAGCGTCCGCGCTGCCAGATCGAGTATGGCCGCCAGCTTGTTGCCGGAAAGACCCGCAGCACGCAGCTGCTCCTCCGGCGTCGCCAGCAGCATCTCCGGCGTCGGGTCGGCATCCCCATAGATTGCCCGCACACGCTGATGTATCGTGGCCGCAGCCTTGCCATGCAGCTGCTGATAAACAATCGACTCCAGCAATGACGTAAAGGGCGTTCCCGCACACCCCAGCCGCAGCGTGAACGGCCCTGCTTTCTCGATCAGTCCGGCCAGCTTGCGATCTGCAGTGCGCAGATGCGTCAGTGCAGCATCGGCATCATATGGCAGTTTGCGCCGCCGTCCATTGGCTATCATGCAGCCAGTGTAGCCCGAACGGCTCTCCCTTAGGCAGTAGTGTGTCCAGCGGGAGAGCATTCCAGGGCTGGGTTCGTGTCAGGGCTGCGTTGATACCGGCAGATCAATGAAGGTCGCATGCCCGAAGCTATGCCAGACCCGCTGCGTTGCCGACTTGAAATCCGAGGGCTTGGCAAAGAAGATGCTCGGTACAAAGGTCTGCGGATTGCGGTCATACAGCGGGAACCAGCTGGACTGCACCTGCACCATGATC
>JAKBAG010000348.1 GCA_021809235.1 Acidobacteriota bacterium | reverse complement strand
CCAATCGTACCCACATTCACATGCGGCTTCGAACGATCAAATTTCTCCTTCGCCATCTCTCCCAATCCCTTTCTGAACGCTGCTGCCGTTAAATCCCGGGGCGCCGGCGTTCCGGCTCCAGCCCCACGAAACCCTTTGCGCTTACCGCCCCTGCGCCCGACCGATAATCTCGTCGGCAATCATGCGAGGAGCCTCTTCGTAGCGGGCAAACTGCATCGAGTACGACGCACGGCCCTGCGTGGAAGAGCGAATGTCATTGACATAGCCAAACATCTCCTTTAACGGAACGATGGCCTTCACCAGCTGCGAACCGGCAGCGTGCTCCAGGGCCTCAATGCGGCCACGACGGGAGTTGATGTCGCCAATGATGGTACCGACAAACTCTTCCGGCACCGTAACCTCAACCGCCATCACTGGCTCCAGAAGTACCGGACTGGCCTTCTTTGCCGCTTCCTTGAAGGCCATCGAGCCGGCGATTTTGTACGCCATTTCGTTGGAGTCCACATCATGGTAGCTGCCGTCATAGAGTACGACCGTGACATCGACCATCGGGTAACCAGCCAGGACACCGGTCTCCATAGCCTCACGGATACCCTGATCGATGGGCTTGATGTACTCCTTCGGAATCGCACCACCCTTGATCTCGTTAAGGAACTCGTAGCCCTTACCCGGCTCGCTGGGCGCAAGGCGGATCTTGCAATGGCCATAGTTGCCCGAGCCACCGGTCTGGCGAATGTACTTGCCCTCGGCATCGGCTTCCTTGCGAATGGTCTCGCGGAAAGCAACCTTGGGTTCGCCCACATTGGCCTCAACCTTGTGTTCTCGCTTCATGCGGTCCACGATGATCTCCAGATGAAGCTCACCCATGCCGCTGATAATCGTCTGGCCGGAATCCTCGTCTGTGCGCACCTTGAAGGTAGGATCCTCGTCGGAAAGCTTGCCGAGCGCCAGACCCATCTTCTCCTGATCTGCCTTGGTCTTGGGCTCAATCGCCACCGAGATAACCGGCTCCGGGAAGGTAATAGCCGAAAGCGCAATCGGAGCCGTCGGCGCGCAAAGCGTGTCGCCAGTCTTCAGATCCTTGAGGCCCACGCAGGCGCAAATGTCGCCCGCCATGATTTCATTGATATCCTCGCGCTTGTTGGCATGCATCTTCACCAGGCGCCCCACGCGCTCCGTTTTGCCAGTACGCGGATTCAGGATCGTATCGCCTGTACGCAGCGTGCCCGAGTAGACACGAATGAAGCCCAGCTTGCCGAACGGGTCATTGATCAGCTTGAAGCCCAGCGCCGAGAACGGAGCATCGTCTTCGGTTTTCCGCGTGAGCACCTCTTCGGTATTGGCTGGATTGACACCCTCAACCGATGGAATGTCCAGCGGACTGGGCAGGTAATCGACCACCGCATCGAGCAGCGTCTGCACACCCTTGTTCTTGAAGGCCGAGCCACAGAGAACAGGAAAGAGCTTGAGATCGAGCGTGGCCTTGCGCAGGCCAGCCTTCAGCTGCGCCGCGGTCGGCATCTGGCCATCCAGGAACTGCACCAGAATCTCGTCGTCAGACTCGGCCACCAACTCCACCAGCTGCATCCGGAAGGCCTCAGCCTTCTTCACGAGGTCAGCAGGAATCTCTTCAACGGAATACTTGGCGCCCATCGTCTCGTCATGCCACAGAATAGCGCGCATTTCGATCAGGTCCACAACGCCGCGAAAGCCAGCTTCAGCGCCGATCGGAATCTGAATGGCCACCGGACGCGCCCCCAGGCGCTTGCGGATCGACTCGAGCACCTGCTCGAAATCGGCACCATTCTTGTCCATCTTGTTCACAAAACAGATGCGCGGGACACGGTACTTGTCTCCCTGGCGCCAGACCGTCTCCGTCTGCGGCTGCACGCCGGAGACCGAATCAAACACGGCAACCGCACCATCCAGCACACGCAGCGAGCGCTCCACTTCAGCCGTGAAGTCCACGTGGCCCGGAGTGTCGATGATGTTGATTCGGATGTTATTCCAAGTGCAGGTGGTGGCTGCGGAGGTGATGGTAATACCGCGCTCCTGCTCCTGCTCCATGTAATCCATGGTGGCAGTGCCTTCGTGCACCTCGCCGATACGGTGCGTGATGCCCGTATAGAACAGGATGCGCTCGGTAGCCGTCGTCTTTCCGGCGTCAATGTGCGCCATGATTCCGATATTCCGGCAGCGATTCAAAGGGACTGTGCGAGCCACGTCAGCTTCTTCCTTGCGAACCCCAGGTTCGCGGTTGCAAATTTACTCTGATGGCGACCTGAGCCGCCACCTCAAACAGGTTCCTACCAGCGGTAGTGTGCAAAGGCCCGGTTAGCCTCGGCCATGCGGTGCACATCTTCCTTCTTCTTCATGGCACCACCGCGACCATTGGCTGCGTCCAGCAGTTCATTGGTCAGCTTTTCGACCATGCCCTTTTCTCCGCGGGCGCGGCCGTAGGAGATCAGCCAGCGAATGGCCAGCGAGGTGCGACGCTCCGGGTTGACCTCGATCGGCACCTGGTAGTTGGCACCGCCCACACGGCGCGACTTGACCTCAAGCAGCGGCTTGCAGTTTTCCACCGCACGCTTGAAGAGCTTGATCGCCTCATCCCCACCACGCGACTCCA
>JAKBAG010000347.1 GCA_021809235.1 Acidobacteriota bacterium | reverse complement strand
GACGAGGTAGCGGACCAGAACATGGGTGTCGAGCGCGGGCATCAGCGCCAGGGGTTCATATCGTCGATGGTGACGCGCTTGCCCTTGGGGGCCTTGAGCATGCCAGCCATGTCACGGATCGATTGGGCCTTGGCGCGCACGATGATGGTTCCGTCGGGCATGGCCGACCAAACCAATCGCGTCCCGGGCTTGGCATGCATCACTGCCCGGATGTCTGCCGGTACGGTGGTCTGCCCTTCGGCTGTTATCGTGGATTCAGCCATGACACCTCCTTACAAAGCAGCTCACCGTAATGCGTCCAGCGCGGCGTGTCCACAGAACTCGGAGGAAACCCGAGAGGCAAAGTTGTGATCGCATCCGATGGCCGGTTCGAGTCGATGGCCGCATCGTTTCCGCTTTGTTTCCGCCCAGCGTTTCCGATCATGCGGCACATGGCGAACGCGGCCTTGTTGTGAACTTCTGGTGCCGCCCGCGCCATCGCGGTCCCACAGCCTCTTGCTCTGCGAGTATGCTGGCACCCGATCGCTTGGCACGTGCCCGGACGTGATCACATCCATGCCGCTGCCCCCTGGCCCTCCGAGGCCTCGCCCGCCCCGGTGGCCGCCCTGGCGTACAGGTGCGCGTGGGTGGCACCGCACTCCGAATACCTCGCGCTGGATCGGAAGTCCCAGCGCGACGGTAGCTCAACGGGTCAGAGCGGCCTCTTTATAAAAGGCGGGTTATGGGTTCGAACCCCGTTCATCGCGCTTCATGGTAGGAGCTGTTCACGATCCTGCGCAGGCATGGCGTCCGCGATGTGCGGACAGCGCATGTCGGCTCTTCAAGCGGGCTCGCAGCCCTCTGTCCCCAAGAAGACCGCACACGATCATCGATCTGGGTCTGAGATCGCCTACCAGGCCAGACTTCCTTCGCGCGCGTGCCGTTGATGCAAAGCAATCTGGACCATAGCGAGTATCTCCGCTATATTGAACTGGTTACGCCTCATCCATTCTCCGTTTTTCTGTTGGAACAAGCCATGCCATACGACAAAGACGGAAACTATTTCACCAGCGCGAACAACCCCAACTACACCGGGACGCACAACGGCGTCAAATACAAAAACGGCCAAAGTTGGGCGAATGGCTACAAGAACTCCATCGATGACCTTTTCGAGGAGCGGCGCAAACGAGAAGAAAAGACGCGCCGGGAGTTGGCCGAGCGGCAAAAGAAGGCCCTGGACGAGATTCGATCTCCCAAGCCCCTGGCGGGGCTCCCGCCTGTCTACGATCCGGCTTTCGAGAAGGCCAAGCGGGAACGACAAGCGCAGGAGCGCATCGAATCGCAGCGACGCAGCCTGATCCAGGCCGATCGCGTCTATTGGGCGAAGCGTCTTCGACTTTCCGGAGGCTTGCTGGCCGTTGTTTTTGCGGGATCGGCCGGGGGGTTCTTGCTGGGCCCGCAAGGGGGGCCGGTCAACCAGTTGGCGGGCCTCGCCCTGGCGGCGTCGCCCTTCGCCGTCGTGGCGGCTGCGGCGCTGTTCCGCAAGGAGTGGATCGCGGCCAGGAAGAGCAGAGCGCTCACAGCCGCAAAGGCTGCCCAGATCGGGCAGGTCGACGTCCCGGCCGAAGCTTCGGCTGAGGCGCCTGCTTCTCCGGCTGCTCCGGTTGCTTCAGCTCAACCCTGAAGGCCCACGATCAGGCCAACTCTCAAAGAACCGATTCTGTCCCCTTACTCGGGCCTCATTCCCATGTCCACAGTGCTGGTCATGGGTCTGATCCAACTGGTCGGTCACACGATCCTTGGATGGACTGGCGCATCGATCGTGGATGGCGCACTCGGTTTCGCTGTATTCACCTTTCTCGAGTTGAATGCGGCTCGACAAGATGCAGACTGCGGTGTTGTGGCCCACCACGTTGTTCTCGCCGTCGTGGGTGGTGTGGTGGCAATCCTTTTGCTTTGTTTTCCACATGGATTGCGAGTTTAAACTCTCTCGCTGCTAAACCGCTTGAGAGCTTGTAGCTTTTGTTCTCACGGTTAATTGGATTGACAGGGCATAGCAAGATTCTAAAGCTAATTATCCTACAAAGAAATGCCGCTGTTCGCGTTAGAGGTTGATGACCTGCATTCGGAGGGCACGTCTCCTCGACCTCTACGAGCCGGCTCAGGGCCTTGGACTGCAGGCACTGGAGTGAACGTCTTGAAGCCGCATCTGCAAACCACCATCCGCATGCTGCTGGAGGCCGGCGCCACCCAGCGAGAGATTGAGCGCATCACCGGCATTTCGCGCCACACCATCCGGTCCTGGCAGAAGCCATTCGCTGCAGGTGCCGCCGCAAACTGCCCCGGGGTGGCCACCGGCTCGCAGGAGCAAACTGTTCCACCCCGGCCACCGGCTCCGGCGTCGACGACCACATCGCTGTGCGAGCCGCACCGGGCGTTCATCGAGGCGCAGCTGCGCCTCAAGCGCAACGCCACCGCGATCTACCAGGATCTACGAGCAGGCCAGGCGCTACTTCGGCGGCTCGGCCTTCAGGAACTGGCGGACTGCGCGGCGGCCTCTCCCCAGGGCTGCGCTGCCTCGAAGCGCGCGAAGCGCAGCGCAAGGGTCGGCAGCACCAGCAGGGTCAGCGCCGTGGAGCTGAACAGGCCCC